>JAGWZB010000152.1 GCA_018969045.1 Planctomycetota bacterium
ACCACCGTACTGGTCCGTCCGCTGATTCGATTTGACAGACCAGAAGTTCTGCGCTAAATAGCCATGTGCAAAGTGCAATTGAAGCCACTCAAAACCGATGTCCCTTGCCCGGCAAACCGCTCGGGCCATATCCTCCTGGACTCGCTGGATCTCCTGGGTGCTCATCGCGTGCGGGACCCGGGAAAGATTTGCTCCAAAAGCAACCGCAGAGGGAGCAATCGGCATCCAGGAATTCGGTTCTCCCTCAGGAATATGATCATCCCCTTCCCACGGCCGATTCGCGGAAGCTTTCCTGCCAGCATGCGCCAATTGGATCCCGGGAACAGCCCCCGCTTGTTTGATCTGGCGAACAATCGGTTCCAATGCAGAGGCTTGCTGGTCATTCCACAATCCAGCGTCAGCCCAAGAAATTCGCCCCTCGGGAGAAACCGCAGTCGCTTCGACAACCACCAATCCAGATCCACCTCGAGCCAGCGCCGAATAATGGGTTTGGTGCCAAGACGTCGCAACCCCTTGGTCGCTCATGTACTGACACATCGGAGAAACCGCTATTCGATTTCGAAGTGTTACGTCTTTAATGGTAAATGGATCAAATAGGACTGGCATACGGATTCAGGATCGCTCAAAAGGAAAAACAACACTTGCACGCGGTAGTCTATCACCGAAACATCCAACGTAACAAGGGCTTATCTAGCCCATAGGTTGATCCATCAATAAAGTCAACTTCCAAGATCATGAATCTCAAACTCGCTTACCCCGCCTATGCTTATTGCACCGGTGGCTTTAGACCACCGACCAAACCACCGATGCAGGTGGCTGTTAATATTGCCAAAAAGACGACCGCAAAGGGCCACGCCAAAACACTATGAAACCTCATTCGCTCCGAGAGACGAACACTCGGCGTGGCTCGTACTACTTCCGGGTAGGACAATGAAAACACTCCCTTGCCTTTGTCAGATGATAAGATCACCCAAAGATAAATCGATACCAAGGTCGTGATTGGAAATGCCAAAAACCCAAGGATCACCAAAATCGGAATGGCCATCGATTTGCCGCGAGGATCCAACTTGCGCAACAAATACCCCATCCGAATCACACTGTAGGAGAAACCACCCCCAAGCAAACTGACAACCACCCAACCTGCTCCCTGCTTCATCAACTCGAAGAACTCAATCCTAGGCGGAATCTTGTCCAAATACCCCGCCCACTGCAATCGACCCATCAAAATCAAAACCCCACAACCAAATCCCACCAAGCAGACCAGCATCGTCAAAAAACCAAACAGCATGCTCAGCGCTCCAAGGTCCTTGATCGTCCTCTCATAGTGCAAATGCTCCTGCCGGATCCTCGGGTATTGCTCCGGACTCCATTGAAAATCATCTCGCAACTGGATCGGCTCAGACGAGTCCGCCGGTAAATACGGATTTTCCACCCTTGGACCCCCTAAGTACCTATTACGAAAATTTCGATGCCGCTTGCTTGGCACTGCGAATGCACTGCGGTATCCCGACGCCATCATAAGCGTTCCCGGCCAAGGCTAACCCAGAATGCTTGGCCACCAACTCCCGTATTCGAACCACGCGCTGCACATGACCCACATGATACTGTGGCATCGCACGTTCCCAACGTACCAGCCGCTGATAATGAGGCTTGGTCCGAACCCCAAACAACACTTGCACCTCGGCAAACGCAAGCTCGATTAGTTCTTGGTCCGAGCGATCCAGCATTTGCGGCCTGACGGCTCCCCCCATAAACGCTCGCATGATGACCGTCCCCTCCGGACATCGCCCTGCATACTTCTCACTCGATAAACTGATCGCCAAACAATCCCGATCCTCCTTGGTCGGTGCAATCGATCCAAAACAAAGCGCCTCTGGTCGAATCTCGTCGCGCCGCAGCGCAAGCACCGCGATGGCCGACGATGCATACTCGATCGACTCCAATCCGCCCGCCAATACCCCATCAATATTCCTGAGCAAACGCCCCGCTGAATAACTCGGCAACGCCAAACAGACTCCATCAAACCTCTCATGACGAGTCGCTCCACTGAGTCGATCGACCACCTGCAAACCCCAGTCACCTTCCAAATGACGCTCGAGCAACTCAACGCGATGGTTCAAATGCAGTCGATCCCCAAGCGGCTCAGCAAGCTTACCAAGCCACCATTTCATACCCAACTTCGGTGCAGTGAATTGATCATAACGGGCTCCAGATGCTTCTCTCGCCGAACGATTCTCAGCACTCTGCTGACGACGCTTGGCAAACGCAGCACGGATCAAACTACCATGCTCACGCTCCATGCGAACAAACTGAGGCATCGCGGCCTGCATACTGAGCCGGTCGGCTTTGGCCGTAAAAATTCCACCGACAATCGGCTCGACCAACCTCTCAAAACACTCTCGCCCTAAACGACGTACCGCAAACGACTCGACACTCTCATCTTGATCGTCTCGCTTGGCAGGTACAAACGCCTCGCGCAACACACGCAACTTACCAGCCACACTCAAAATCGGTGTGGCTAAAATCGAACCCATCCGCGTTGGCTGCATAAGGGAAAAACCATTGGGAATCGGATACAATCGCCCGCGACAAACCACCTGAGCGATCCGATAATCTTGGTTCGGAGTGATGAACTCGGACTCTAACCCCATCTGCCGGACCAAATCCCAAGCCTCAGGCATCAGCGTTGCGAAATTGTCCGCACCGCATTCGATCAGATAACTCTCCCCTGAAGAAGGTTCAACGAGCGTATCGATCACCCCTCCGATACGATCCTGTGCCTCAAAGACATGGACCTCATGCCCATCGCGATGCAGATACCAAGCGGTCGCAAGCCCTGTGATGCCCGCCCCAATGACCGCAATTCGTTTCATGCTCTTGCCCGACTGATTTTTCGTACCAGTAGATCTCCAACGAGAAGTCTTCCTAGATGCCTTTCACGATGCGCTTTTTGACTGCAAAGTGTCGCTGGTGGGAGTCGAACCCACACGACCCTATCACGGGTCCTTGGATTTTAAGTCCAATGCGTCTGCCATTTCGCCACAGCGACAAAAAACTCTCCGACGTTTTCACTCACCCAGGTCAGTAGGCCGCATAGTTTACCCAATAAACCCCATCGAGGGAAACGCAAAACCAGATCGCTTCAACCACCCTGGACTCCACTCACTAGATCCTCAACCAAAACGGGTTTGAACTTGGTTTTTCCAGGTTTTTGAATACAATGTTCCGGTGGAAAACGCCGCTGCTAGAGGTCCGCGCCAGATTCAGTCACACCGCCGCCTACCACTGGCCGATACTCTTTTTGAGCCCATCGGCTACCCTCCTTACCCACCCAAAAAGCACCCTCCATGAGTTTTGCTCGTTCGACCAACCCGCTGACCCAAGGGACAATCCTCCGTTGGCGAATATCTCTCCTATGGCAAGCTTGTATGCTTATGCAAACTGGCCTGCTGGTCGCTTGGACGCTCGGACCTGGCAGAGCCCAAGATCCCAAACTCGATTTCTTCGAGTCCAAAATCCGTCCTGTCCTGGTAGAGCGATGCTACGAATGCCACAGCGCACAGACCAAGCCCGGTGAACTCGGTGGCAAACTCAGATTGGACTCTGCCCCCGCTACAGCCCGTGGCGGAACGCTTGGGCCTGCCGTCCTTGCCGGTCAACCCAGCGAAAGCCTCCTGATCAAAGCCATCGAGTACAACGATACCAGCTTTCAAATGCCACCTGACGGCAAACTGTCGGACCAACAAATCGCTGACTTCAAACAATGGATCGCCGACGGAGCGGTCGACCCTCGCTCGACCGATACCCCAGGCCCGAACGATCCTGCAGCCGATATCGCCAAAAAAACCGCTTCGCATTGGGCTTATCAACCCCTTGCAGAGCCCACCTCTGTCCCCCCGACCCCAGACCTAGGACCTGATTCCGATAGCATCGATCGATCCATCGCTCAAAAACTCTCGGCCAAAGGGCTCAGCTTCTCCCCAGAAGCCGACCGCAGAACGCTTGCCCGCCGTCTCTACAACGACTTGCTCGGATTGCCTCCGACCTTTGCGGAACTCGAGCAGATCGTCCAAAATCCATCCCAAGAGTGGTACCCTCAGTTGGTCGATTCACTTCTGCAATCGCCACACTTTGGAGAACGCATGGCGCGTCGATGGATGGACGTAGCCCGCTATGCAGACAACAAAGGCTATGTCTTCCAAGAGGATCGCGAATACCCCCACGCCTTCAAATACCGCGACTGGCTGATTCGATCTTTCAATAACGACCTTCCCTACAACGAGTTTTTGCGATTTCAACTCAACGCCGATCGACTCGATCCAGAGAACAAGTCTGGGAACCTCGACGCGATGGGAATGCTCACCCTTGGTCGCCGATTCTTAAACAACCCACACGATATCGCCGACGATCGAATCGATCTGATCACCCGTGGACTCATGGGGGTAACGGCCGCGTGCGCTCGCTGCCATGATCACAAATTCGATCCAGTGAGCATGGCCGACTATTACTCGCTTCATGGCGCAATGCTCGGTAGCTCCGAGCCAGGCGGTGACCCCTCGGCGATGCGAATGGTCGATAAACCCGACCAAGGCCCCACGAAGATTTTTTTGCGCGGTAACCCGGGAAATCCAGGACCCGAAGTCCCCCGCCGCTTCTTTGGATTCCTTACCAGCTACGTGCAACCCGAAATGAAAACCGGAAGCGGTCGATTGGAGATGACCGAAGCGATCGTCGACCCAAAGAATCCCCTGACAGCTCGCGTATACGTCAACCGTATGTGGGGCTGGATCTTCGGCAACCCCCTGGTCGATACCCCTAGCGATTTCGGCGTGCGATGCGACCCTCCGGTGCAACAGTTTGTTCTTGACTCGCTTGCATGGGATTTTATCCAACAAGGATGGTCGACCAAAAAACTCATCCGTCGGATGGTCACAAGCCGAGCCTACAAACAGCAAAGCTATCATCGCGAAGATGCCTTTGCGATCGATCCAGAGAATCGGCTCCTGTGGCGAGCCCAACGCAAACGCATGGACTTTGAGTCGCTTCGAGATGCACTGCTGCTTGCGACCGGTCAACTAGATCCAGCCGTCGGTGGACCGAGCGTTAAAATCACCGAAGCTCCATTTCCCAAACGAAGGACGGTTTACGCCTACATCGACCGCCAAAATCTGCCTCAGCTCTTTCGCACGTTCGATCTAGCTAGCCCCGATGCTCATGCTCCACTGCGACCTCAAACGACCGTTCCACAACAAGGCCTGGTTCTGATGAACAGCGACATGGTCCTGTCCATGCTCGGCTCGATCGGACAGCAATCCGCTGCACTTGGAACCGATGCAGGTATCGACTCGCTTTTCCAAAGGGTGCTTGCAAGAGCCCCCAGCCCCCAGGAAAAACAATGGCTGCTCGAAGTACTCCAAGCCTCTGGCGATTCCGCCCCCGATCTGCCTGAGAGCCGATGGTCGTACGCAACGGCAACCTTCAACCCTGAAAACGGTACGGTGGAAAACTTCCAAGCACTCCCGCGATTCCATCAAAACCGCTGGCAAGGAAACAATGACAATCTGCCCGACCCTCAGCTCGATTGGGCCTTTCTAAGCGCCGCAGGGGGACACCCAGGAGGTCGTCTCGACCAATCCGTGGTGCGACGATGGATCGCCAAAGAATCCGCTGTCTTGAGAGTTCGAGGGCTGATCAATCATCCCGCCGAGCAAGGCAATGGGGTCCGCGCCAGCATCATCGTTCGCGGCAAGGAAAAAGTCGGCCAGTGGACCGTGCTCCATGGCAGCTCACCGACCCATGTCGATGACATCCACGTCGAACCCGGAGACACGATCGACTTTGTGACCGACAGCAACTCGGACGCTAACTCCGATAGCTTTGAATGGAAAGTTCGCATCACATCACCCGATGAGTTGCGATCCAAAGCCAACAGTCAGCGGGATTTCCGAGGCGAACGCTTAGAGCCGCTGGATGTTTGGCAACAAGCAGCCCAAGCGTTGCTCTTGACCAACGAGTTTTGTTTCATCGACTGATCCACCCAAATAAAAAGCAAGATAACATGCACGATGATCAACACACTCCAGGATTTGCGCCCTGGTCGCGTCGCGAGTTGCTCCAGCGCAGCGGCTTTGGCCTTGGAGCGATCGCCTTCAACGGGTTGATGCAACAGCTAGCAGCTAGCGAAAATTCGCCCAATCCGCTCTTGCCCAAAGCTCCGCATTTTCCGGCCAAAGCCAAGCATCTGATCCATATCTTTGCCAACGGTGGACCCTCTCATATCGACACTTGGGATCCTAAGCCAAAGATAGCCGAGTACGAAGGAAAGGAGTTGCCGGGTGAAACCCCTCGAACCGAACGCAAAACAGGTGCTCTGTATCCGTCGATCTTCAAATTCAAACAGCATGGTCAATCAGGACTTTGGGCCAGTGAACTCTTTGAAAAGACCGCTAGCGCCCATGCCGACAAACTGTGTGTCGTGCGTTCCATGCATGCCGATGTCCCGAACCATGAACCATCGCTCTTGCTGATGAACTGCGGTGAGCCTCGACTGGTTCGCCCTAGTTTTGGTTCGTGGCTCACCTATGGACTAGGCACCGATAACCAAAACCTTCCAGCCTTCATTGCGATGTGCCCAGGGGGCTACCCGATCCAAGAGTCTCAGAACTGGCAAGCCGGCTTTCTGCCTGGCATCTATCAAGGGACTTATATCGATACCAAGCATGAGAGTGTCGAGAAATTGGTTGAGAATGTCGTCAATCGCAAGCTGTCTCGGACCGCCCAGCGGCGAGAACTGGATATCATCCAACGCATGAATGCTCAGCACATTCAAACCCGAACCAACGATCCGATGCTCGAAGCCCGTATCCAATCGATGGAATTGGCCTATCGGATGCAAGAAGAGGCAATGGATGTGTTCGATGTATCCAAAGAGCCTAAGCATATCCTCGACATGTACGGCCCCGGAGTGCAAGGACGACAAATGCTCATCGCTCGAAAACTCATCCAACGAGGAGTGCGAGTCGTACAACTCTGGCACGGACAAGGTCAACCGTGGGACAACCATGACAAGATCTTCGAAGGACACAAGAAACTCGCAGGGGAGTCCGATCAAGCGATCGCAGCTCTTCTTACGGACCTAGAGCAACACGGATTGCTTGAAGAGACGCTGGTCCTCTGGGGTGGCGAGTTCGGTCGAACCCCCACGGTCGAATTGCCACAAAAGGGAGCCAACGAAGGCACCATCAGCGGTCGTGATCACAACCACTGGGGTTTCACGGTTTGGCTTGCAGGTGGTGGAGTCAAAGGTGGCCAAGCGTACGGGGCGACCGACGAGTTTGGTTTCAAGTCCGTCGAAAACCGCGTGCACGTGCACGACCTGCATGCAACGATGCTCCAACTCATGGGCTTTGACCATACCAAGCTGACTTACCGCTACGCAGGCCGAGACTTTAGACTCACCGATGTCCACGGTCGAATCATCCCCGAATGGATCGCTTAGCGACGATCCTTCTATCGCACCCTTTACGGCAAAGACTTACTTGTCTTTGCGCGGACGGAATGAGTCGACCCACGAAAGAAACGGGATCACATAGCGGGTCTGGACCCAGACCTTGCCTTGGCCAGAGAAGCGGCACACCAAGCCTTCGCCGCTGAAAAACAATCGCTTAATACCACCACCTCGAAGCCCCGGTAGTACAGAGACGTTGTACTGAAGGGTGTCTTCGAAAGCCACGATGTAGCCGGTATCGACAATGTAGTCTCCGGTGACGTCGATTTCCAAGATGGCTCCATACGAATTGAAAAACACATCGCCTGTACCGCTAGCTTTAAGCAGCACTAAGCCTTCGCCGCTGAAGAATCCTTTGGCTCCTTGCCACTTGCCGCTGATCTCAACCCCCTCGCTGTTGGCCATATAAGCACCTCGCTGAAGGTATAGCGAGCCACCGGTGAGACGATAATGCTGAGTGTCCCCCAAATGCCCTGGGGCAAACAAGACTTCACCAGGTCCATTCTCTGCGCTGAAGGTGTTGACGATCATGCTCTCGCCACCCATGAGTCGCCCCAGCGACTTAAGCGCCCCTCCTTTAAAACCCGCTTTGAGCTTTAAATTCGGACTCATTGCGGCCATCGCCGAAGGCTCAGCGTAGACCTTTTGACCTTGATCCAAGGAGACCTTAAGAAGCGAAAAATCAGGTCGAAGTTGGATTTCGTATTGAAGACTAGATGTCATGGTAGCAAGTCCTATTTGGCTTTAAGTTTCGGACCTAAGAGGCTGCCGAGCGAGGGTAGTGTATGGCTTTGATAATAGAGCTTGCCCTGGCCATGAAACTTACAGACCAAACCCTCGCCACCCAAAAAGCTTCCGATCAAACTGCGGCTGGCCTTGCCAATGTTGAACTTCAACGAATCCTCGAAGGCGACGATGTGGCCAGTATCGATCGTGTAATCACCATTGACTTCGACGCAATGAATCGCTCCGTAACTGCTCAAATACAGTTGGCCACTCCCAGAACACTTGACCCAGAACATCGACTCGCCACTGAAAATGGCCGAAGTGAAACCTTGCCAAGTCGTATCGATATCGATCCCGGGGGTAGAAGCAAGCCAGCTTGATCCTTGCACGATCATCGTTCCACCACGCATCGTATGGTGGACGCAATCACCGAGCATAGTCGGACCGATCAAAAGAGATTGGCTCGGTTGCTGGGCGGTGAAATGATTTAAGAAAAAGCTCTCGCCTGAGAACATCCTTTTTAAGCCTTTGATGATCCCGCCGCTACCTCCTTTGCTTTTGGAGGTCGTTTCGACGGTCAAGCCTGACGACATCGCGATCATCGCACCGACCTCGCAGGTGATGGATTCACCTTGGTCGAGCTCGAAACGCAGCGCGGTAGCTGCAGGCTGGCATAGCATTTGGTGACGCATGATAGATCGATCCGGGTTTATCTAAAGACTACCACAAGTGAGCATTGGTCCAAGCAGCCAGCCCATCGAACGAGCGAGACTGCATGTAAATCTTGCCTTGGCCTCGTACACGAGTAATCAAACCTTCGCCGCTGAAAAAGCTCGTGAAAATCCCTCCAGCCATTCCAACGTTGATCGAGATCGAAGGTTCGTAGGCGACCAAGTGTCCTGAGTCGACGATGTGCTCGCCACTGATCTCGCGGTCGAAGATGGCTCCATAAGCTCCGAACCACAAACGTCCGGTTCCAGTGAGCTTCAAACGGAATAATCCTTCGCCAGCAATCCAGCTGCGAACCCCTGCCCATCCAAGCGACATACGGACTCCTGGGTCACAAGCGATAAAGGCTCCGGGCTGGAGGAATAGCGTATTGCCTCGAAGCTCCGTGCAGACCATATCCCCTGGAAAAGGCTGCGTTAGAACAAGCTCACCTGCCGAAGGTGCGGAGAACTCATTGATAAAGATCGACTCGTTGCCTAGAAAACGTCGAGCCAAGGCTCCAAAGAAACCACCATTGAGCCGAGTCTTCATTTCGACGTTGGCGCTCATAGTGGCCATCGCACCAGCCTCGGCGATGATTTTATCCCCAGGCTCAAACTGCACATGCAAGTTTGCAAAAGACGGACGATTTCGAATATCAACTTGCATCACGTACCTCGCGATGTTGGTTTATTGCAAAAAGAGTTTTCACTTCGCTTGATCCTGAAGATCCAGCAAAGAGGATGGATTATAGTGCATCTTGAGCGGCTTTGAGATCCAACTGCAAGGGTTCATACACAGCAGGAGGCAAAGTTTTTTGATGATTTTTGATGTTTTCAACCCTTGTTTCATGCTGGGGGTGAGTGCTGATCCAAGCGACTGCGTCGGGCAAATCTCCCATCTTCTGCTTGAGCATCTCGAAGAAATCCGCCATCGCTTGAGGGTCGATCTTGGCTGCATTGAGCATGCGAACCCCTTCAAGATCGGCCTCTGTCTCTGCGGTTCGACTGTAACTGGTCAAAATCGATGTTTGAGCAACTTGCGCTCCCAGAGCCAAAAGCCCACCGACATCGCCGACAAGTAACTGAATCGCAGCTACGACGCCGAGCGATTGGCCAACCCGTTCGATACCGTGCCTAAGCGTTGCGTGGGACATCTCGTGGGCCAAGACACCTGCGATCTGCTCGGCAGACTTGGCTTCTTTGATCAGCCCTGTATAGACAACGATCTGTCCGCCTGGCAATGCGAATGCATTGACTTCGCTACCCTCGACGACCGATACCTTGAACTTCATGTCGGGGATCTTCGCATGCGGCTTAAGTTTATCGACGATCTCTTGGACAAGCTTGCTTGCTGGATGATTGGCTTCGAGTTTGCGTCCTACCTCCATCGAGTTAAACGCCATGGTACCGATTTTCTCATCCACAGAGACTGGCATGGCTCGCATGGCGACTTTGGCCGCCGCAAGGACACCGTAATAGCCACCGAACAAAAGAATAGCACAAGCAAGGGTGCTGACGGCAAGCCAAAAGCCGAATCGATTCGACGCGGCCCGCTGCCCTTTCTTGAGCGACTGCAGTTGTTGGGCAAGCATCCCTCCAGACTGAAAATCGAGTTCCTTGGCAAAGCTCTTGTCTTCGCAAAAGATCGTCAAAG
>JAGWZB010000153.1 GCA_018969045.1 Planctomycetota bacterium
AGACACCTCCCGGATCAAACCAACCAATTGATATCCTGATTCTATTGTGTTAGAACCTTCGGGGGGGAATGGACTAAGCGGCCCAAACGCAGTTTTTTGTTGTTGCTATCACCGCTTAAGCCTTCAAAGCACGAGGTGTCTTATGACGAAGTTCGTATTGCTTGCACTTGCTTACGTCCTACTGTCTCTCTCAACGGGCGCTCAAGATCGCATCAATCCTCCGGGGAAGACCGATTCCAAAGATCCTTTATTGCGTATTCTTCTTGCCGAAAGTCAGGGCAAAACCATCGATCGTTCCGCCGAGCTTTCTAAGTGGCTATTGCTAGATCAGAAACAAGCCATCGCCGATGGGTTGGACTCGTCGATGGAATCTCTCCGATGGCACTCCGGTCAAATCCAGATCGCTAAGGAATGGATCTTTGTGAAAGAACTAGGACCTTCGCATCTCAACGCCCAGCTTGAGAAGTATCAGAAAGAACGAGGCAAGGCGGATTTGAACCTAAACAGCCATCGAAAAATGGCTCGTTGGTGTCAACATAATGACTTGAATTCCCAAGCCCGAGCACACTGGTTTGCCATCCTGGAACTGATCCCGTCTGACGCTGAAGCTAATCAGGCTCTCGGTTTTGTACATCGAGATAACCGCTGGCTCAGCCCTGAAGAAGTGAAAACTATCGAACAAAGAGCTAGAGAAGACTTTGAAGCGATGAAGGTTTGGGTACCGCGCGTGCGCGATTGGGTTATTGCAATGGAAGGTCAAGACACCAAAAAACGACTCAAAGCCATTCAACAACTCAAGGATGTCCAAGACCCTAGGATTGTACCTGCCATAGGAATCGCACTTTACAACGTCAGTCCTGATACCGCTTTGCACTTGCTCGACGTGGTGGTGCGTTTTAAAACCCAAAACGCGTGTTTCCTCTTAGCGAATCTTGCAATGACCGATCCATCAAGCGAACTGGGCATCGCCGCGATCGATGGCCTGAGGAAATTTCCATACGAATTGTATGTTCCTGATTTTCTGGACATGATGTCTAGCGAATTTCAAATCGATCACCGCATCGCCTACAAAGGCAATGGCGCTATGAAATTACAGATTTCTCAGATGCGAGAATTGCGACGCAAATTCGATGTCGACCAGTTTCAACGAAGATTTTCTGGAAATGCTACAAACGTAACCTCCATCCGAAACTCCTTCCCCGCCGCTATACACAGCCACCAAAGACCAGACCTTATGCGACTGTCTGGAATGGTCGAAAACCAAATCGCTCGCTCGATCGCCGAAAATGAGAGCCGCCGCGTTGCACAGGAATCCGAAGCGAACACAGCCCAAAAGAATGCCGAAATTCGTGAACTACAAAACCGACTTGCTACCGTTCTTCGAGCTGTGACCAAGGAACAATTTCCGGACGAACCTAAACCATGGTGGGATTGGTGGGACCATTACGAAGAACTTTATGTTTCCGGCGAAAAGTCGATGGACTATTCCTACTACGAAGATACCTCTGTCGCTTACGTCGAAGCTCGATCGACCTTCGTTTTTGCGGATAATTTTGCCATCTACCCACCGATGAGAAATGTGACCAGTTGCCTCGTTGCGGGCACTCCAATCCAAACTCAATCGGGCCTAAAATCTATCGAATCGATTCAAGTAGGCGATCTAGTCGTAGCCCAAAACATCCAGTCTGGTGAAATCCAGCTGCGTCCTGTCCTTCGTACTACCATTCGTCCCCCCGCCCGAACTTACGATATCGGCTTTGTCAGCGGTCAGAACATCCGAACTACCCTCGGACACCGTTGGTGGGTCATAGGAAAAGGTTGGGTTAAAACCAAAGATCTTCAAGTAGGTATGTCCATCAGATCCGCCGAAGGGTTTGAAACCATCGACTCGCTCAAGGATGCCGATGCGGCTGTCACCTACAACCTTATGATAGACCAAGACCACACGTACTTCGTAGGGTCAGCACGCATTTTGAGTTTCGACGCAAGCGAAGTCATTCCGACTCTGTATACCGTCCCTGGTATTGAACCCAGTCCACTTCGATCCAAATAACCAGACGCTGGAACGGTAAGATGCGATTCAAATTTCAACTGCCCGGATTCTGGTCCAAGCGGCAGTTGTTGATGGAGAACTCCAAGATCGCGATCGCTCCGATCTGCTCAAGCCTCTCCATGATCGTAATCACCTCCTTGCGCTTGACCATCGCTCGCACCGCACACCAGTTTGGATCCTCCAAACTGGTCACGGTCGGTGACGTAAAACCCGGTGTGATCGATTCGGCCATGGACAACTTTGACCGGGGAATGTTGTATTCCAATAGCGAATAATCCCTCGCGATGACAACCCCCTCTAGCCGACGGACAATCCGATCCGCCGTCGCTTGATCTCGACACAAGGGACTCTGAATCAATACCGTCTCATACTCTCCAATGATGTCCAGAATCCTCAACTGATTGGCCGCAAGCGTCGATCCGGTCTCGACCAAATCCACAATCGCATCGGCAACCCCAAGCGAAATCATGATTTCGACCGAACCATTCAATCCAACCAAATGAACCGGTGCGGAATGACCATCCAAATACCTCTTGGTCGTTCTGGGAAAACTCGTCGCTACTCGCTTACCCGCTAAATCACTCGCCGATTGAATGTCACCATGCGCAGGTACGCATACTGCTAACTTGCACCGGCCCACCCCCAACTTCATCCGAACATCAACCTTTGCCTCTGCCTCTTGAACCAAATCGCTACCGGTAATCCCCAAATCGATCGCACCCTCAGCACATAACGTCGGTATGTCATCGGTCCGCAAAAAAGTGATGTCCGCCGATAGCCCGCTGACCCGAGCAAACAAAGCTCGCTCCTGCCTGCGAAAATTCAAGCCAGCTTGCAAGAGCAACTCGGTAGCAAGCTCGCTCAAACGCCCCTTGCTAGGTACCCCAATCCTGAGCATGTTGTCACTGAAACTCATTACCCAGCCTCCTTTTGCCGATTCTGCTTTTCCACAATACCCGATACTCCCTCGCGACCCTCTAGCTCTGCTCGTAACTCATCGATCGAAATCTGCCGGGTCGCAAGGATCACCATCATGTGATAGAGCACGTCGCACGCCTCACGAATCGTATGCTGGCGGCCTTCAATGCCCTGCTCACGCGAAGCCTCAACAAGCTCGAAAACCTCCTCAACCAACTTGCCCCCCATCTTGGACAACCCACCCAGAACCAACTTGGTGGTATATGAACCCTCGGGCAATTCCACTGCCCTCTGGTGCAACTGAGCCATCAGCCGATCAAGTATATCAGTGGACATAATGCAAGCGTCGATAAATAATGCAACCGGATCGCAAAGCTCACATCCTAGGCATTTCATTGACTTTTGTCGATTCCAAGTCATTGCCCCGACGGTAAAGTTACCCAATCCACCCCCATCGTCCCCAGCGACTCAATAACCCTTGCCCAATGACTTCCCCTTCGAAACTACCCTCAGAATGGGTTGTACCCCCTGTGCAAAACGCCCTGTACATCACAGGTCCTACCGCCTCAGGAAAAACACAAGTTGCCCTCGAATTGGCACAACGGCTGGCCGACCATTCTCCAGGCGCTGAAATCATCTCCGTCGATTCCATGGCGATCTACCGTGGTATGGACATCGGAACCGCGAAACCAAACCCGCAAGCCCGCATTCAAGTCCCCCACCACTTGATCGACATCCTGGATCCAAACCAAGACTACAGCGTTTCGCAGTTCCTCAACGATGCTCACGCCAAAGTCTCTGAAATCCAAAAGCAAGGCAAATGGCCCCTGCTCGTGGGCGGAACGCCTCTTTACCTGAAATCCCTGATCTGCGGATTTTTTCAAGGCCCCCCCGCCGATTGGGAATTCCGCAAAGCCGTCGAAGAAGAAGTTCAGCAAGTCGGTACTCAGGCTCTGCATCAAAGACTCAAGCAAGTCGACCCGCTCTCAGCACACCGAATTCTGCCCGGAGACATTCGCCGCATGATCCGGGCTTTGGAAGTTGTAAAAACAACAGGACTCCCCCTGAGCCACTGGCAAACCCAGTTCGAACGATTCATCGTTCCAAAAAATAGCCATGCGTTCGTACTGGGTTGGGATCGCACCGCATTGCACCAACGCGTCGAACAACGCGTCGAGCAAATGCTGGATCTTGGACTGGTCCAAGAGGTAAAAGAACTAAAAAATCGTTTTGGCCAACTAAGCAGGACCGCTGCTCAAGCCGTCGGGTACAAAGAACCTCTAGCCTTCTTGTCTGGAGAAATTTCGCTCCAGGAAATGAAAGCCCAAATCACAGCGCACACCCGACAATTTGTACGAAGACAAGAGATCTGGTTCCGCTCTATGCCCGGTATCCAACGCATCCACTTAACAGCCACAGACCAATTGGCCGCCGTCCCAAAAACGATCTGTTCAGCGCTGGAAAATCGGTAGATATCCCAGGTCCAATTGCAACATGATCAAGTTGCATGCTGAGATGTAGACGTTGTGGATCTGACCCTCCCAAGCTCCCTCAGGGCCTTGGTCTGTCTCGATCTTTGAATAGAGTCGGTCCCGAAACGGCAACCACTCTTCGTCACCTTGACGATACACCACCTGACTGTAATACAAATACGTGTAATGCCAGTGCCCAAAAGCATCGTCAACGTTCTTGACATCATAAAGCTCTTTGCGACTATATCCAAGCATCTCAGGGACCTTGGCGTTCTCATAGTCGCCCGCATTGTAGAGCGCCGCAAGCGATGCTGCCGTGATGGCCGGCCTTGAACTACCCATCTGCTGACTGGAGTAACTGATCCCTCCATCGGGATTCTGGCAAGAGTAAATGTAACGCTTGGCCGCCTCGATGATTTCACCCGGAACAGTAACTCCAGCATTTCGACAGCCTCTCAACCCCTGCACCTGGGTGATCGTCGTTGAGCCCTCGTCATAATCCTGGCCGTCTTTAGCACTCACATAACCCCAACCACCTGCAGGGGTTTGAGCTTTGCCACAAAAATCCACAGCCCGATTCAGAACCTCGACCAGATCATCCCGCCGATCTTGCAAACCCTCTTCGCCCAAGACCTGCGAAAGAAACAACATCGAAAATCCATGACCATACGTGTACCGCTGGTCGTTCTGCGGGTCTCCGATAAGCCCATTTTTTCTGGATTGCGACAGCAAATAATCGGTCGTCCTTGCAATCTGCTTGGAGTACGGCCCCTGAGTTACCGTCGAACCGCTACACAAAAGCGCCAGTCCAGCCAACGCCGTGACGGCAACAGGGTAGGGGGGGGTATTCCACTGCCCCCTGGATGATTGCGTCCGAGCCAAAAACTCCAAACCTCGACGAGTCGCCGCATCCCACTTGGGATTGCGGTCAGCTACCCTCATCGACGCGACTGCACTCCCCATTGCAGGACGGACCCCCAAAGCGAAACCACTTGAGAGTGCACCTGCCAGGAAACGCCGTCTTTGAAACTCAGTGGCTTGGGTCATCCTCTAGGCCTTTTGAATGTCTACACAAGCATCGTTGCTCTGGGCCACCTGCTGGCCAGAACTCGCAATCGATGGCGCAATCAACTCGCATCGGCAAATAGCGGTGTCGAAAGATACCGCTCTCCCAAACTGCACATGATCGTCACAATCCGCTTGCCTTTCCACTCAGGCCTTGCGGCCAACTGCGCCGCCGCGCACATGTTTGCACCACTGCTGATCCCGGCCATAATCCCCTCTTGGCGATGAAGCTTCCGCCCCCACTCGAAGGCCAACTCATCATCGACTTGGATCACTTCATCGATTAGCGAAGTGTCCAAATTCTTGGGTACAAAACCAGCACCGATGCCTTGAATCCGGTGCTTCCCAGGCTGCCCCCCACTGATCACCGGCGACTGCTTGGGCTCGACCGCGATGGCCTTGAAATTGGGATTGAGCTTCTTGATGTAACGAGCCACCCCAGTGATCGTGCCTCCTGTTCCGACCCCTGCGACAATCGCATCGATGTTTCCCGCTGTGTCGGCCCAAATCTCTGGACCCGTGGTTCGCTCATGCACCGAAGGATTCGCAGGATTCTCAAACTGCTGAGGCATCCATCCGCTCTTGTCCGATGAAACCAACTCGTTGGCCTTGGCTATCGCTCCTCGCATTCCCTCGGCCGCTGGCGTAAGCACCAAACTGGCTCCCAATGCCTTTAGCAACGCGCGCCTTTCGATCGACATCGACTCGGGCATCGTCAACGTCAATCGATACCCCTTGGCCGCACAAACAAACGCAAGTGCAATCCCTGTGTTACCACTGGTGGGTTCGATGATATGAGTGTCTTTGTGAATTCGACCATGGGCCTCTGCATCCTCGATCATCGCAAGCCCAATACGATCCTTAACGCTCTTGAGCGGATTAAAGAACTCGCACTTGGCAAAAACCGTCGCTGCGTCAGGACCCAGCAGACGATTGATGCGAATCATAGGTGTGTTGCCAACAGTTTCTACAACGTTGCTAAAAGTTCTGCCAAGGGTCATAACTGACTAGATCCATCTAGATGATGAGGGTGGACTAAATTCTAGCAACCGCCTATCGATCGCCAGTCGCCACTAGTTTACTCGCTTTGCAAGCCCGAGCCCACCTCGGTTTGGATCTTCGTACCTGGATCCGTCAGGAATCTCCCGGGAATTCCCCCGTCAAATGCGATCAAGTCCAGACCTGAGTTTCTCTACCACCATCGCTGGATTCTGAGCATTCCACACACACGACGAAACCGCTATTCGATCAAAGCCCGCCTGCCTTACCCTGGGCAAATTCTCCAGGTCAATTCCCCCTATCGCGTATGCTGGGACCCCTGGTGCATTTGCTCGAAGCCACTCGGCTGCCGCTTGCAAGAATGCCGTCCCAGAAAACTCACCAAACGATTTGGTCTTCGAAGCAAACGTTGGCCCACAACCGATGTAATCGACCCCAAGCCCAATCGATGCCTGTACCTGCCCCAAATCGTGCGTCGATAATCCCAAAACCTGCCATGGCCGCAACAGACGCCTCGCAGATCCCACCGACAAATCCTCTTGGCCTACATGCACCCCAGAAACACCCATCGTCGCAGCGATATCAACCCGGTCATTGATCACCACCTGGGTCCTAGACTTATCAAGCAAATCCAGTGCCTGGCGGGCGTACTGGATGACCCGAACCGGATCTGCTTGCTTGTCGCGGATCTGTATCAGATCCACTCCAGCATCGGAGATCTCGCGAAGCCTTGAAGCGAAAAAATCAAGCGGCAGCTTGCAATCGACCAACACATACAACTTGGCACGCTTTAGAAACTCCAAGTCCCGCTGACAAGCAAGCTGAAGCGACGCGTTGAAATCGTACACCAGATACCGAAATCGCTCGATCCGTGGCGACTCTTCCGGAGCTAGTACCTTGGCAGTCTCCTCAAGCACCCTCAAGCCTTGCTCAACCCTTGAGCCCGCAGCAGCCACTATCGATCCAAGCCCACCGTCTCGAAGCTGCTCACTGGCGGTCTTGTTCTCCCTGCCGACATCCCCCTGTGCATCTCGGGCCAAAATCAAGGAGGCTTGGCCAATCCTACCGATCGTTTCCTGCAACCCATGCCGTATCGTTTTATAACCAGCTTGCAATCTCGCTTGGTCAGAAAACCTCGCGACATCCTCAAGCGTTCGCAAGCCTTCCATCACCCGGTTTGAATTGGCATCCATCATCCGTCGCAGAACTATTTGTGAATGATCGCTCGTGTCGCTCATCAATGGCTATTTCTGTTGCTCTAAAACCATGGACAAATAACTGCGACGCTCATGGAAATTCAATCCAAGGGCCTTAGCCGCAGACTCAATCGCGAGCCGCGCCGCTGACAACTCCTGATCCGAGTGGACAACGCACTCTATTTCGGCGAATGTTCCAATTTCAGGAACTTGGTCTAACACGACGATCATTCCGTGATGATAGTTTCCAAAATCAAAAATTCGACGTGTCTTTCGCACAATCGCCACTGGCTCGAATCCCAAATTCTCCCAAATGCTCATCCACTGGACTTGCGTGCCCTGTGCCAAGGGCAACTCGATCTCAGGCCGGGTCTTGAGCACCCCCTCATGACGCGGGCCTTTATAAGTCACCAACCAGTGATCGTCGACTCGCCTGATCCGCAGGGCTTCGTCGGTGATCTTGAAATCCCTCGACGGATGCTTCAAATAATGGTCCTCATGCGTCTGACTGGCCTGCTCCTGGGCCCCGAGCAAGTCCAACTGCGCAAGCAATTCTATGGGAGCTTCTACCCGATACTTGCCTTCAATCTCAATCGGATATTGATTGGCTTTCTGAGCCATGTTCTACCTCGCAGCGTCATAGTTTCGAACCGCCCGAACCACCGACTCCATCTTATGCGGATCCTTGATCCCAGGCGAGACTTCTATCCCACTGGCTAAATCGATCCCCAAGGGATTTACCCGCTCTAGCCCATCGATAACATTCTGCAAATCCAACCCGCCCGCAAGCAAAAACGGGACATTTCCCCCCTCAGGATCCAGCATGCAACTGGGCCTTGGACTCAGCAAACCCCAATTGGCTAGTTTGCCTGTTCCTCCCTTCTGGATCGGATCGTAAGCGTCCACTAGAAATCCAATCAGCAGCGACTCTGGCTCTTTGTGTTTCGACACCCAAGCCCTCCACATCGAATCATCGATCGAGCCTCGATACGACAATGCCTTGAGGATCGGCAATCGCGGCCAATACGCAGATTGTTCATATTCTGAGAGCCACTGCGGAGTCTCATCCCCATGCAACTGGATAGCATCCAAGGGACAGACCGCCAATACTTGGTCGATCTGCTGTGGAGTCGCGTCGACAAACACCCCCACGCGCATGCAATGTCCATCGGCCAGTCTCGATAGCAACTTGGCGTGTTGCGGTTGGACATACCGTCTGCTTGACTGGTAGAAATTCAAACCGATCGCATCGACCTTGAGCTCGATGCATCGGGCGATATCCTGCTGTCTGGTGAAACCGCAAAACTTCAAACGCGGCACGCTCATGATGCACTTGCGATTTCAATGCAACGCTGAATCCGCGCTAACGAGCCTTCTCTTCCGAGAATCCCAAACGCATCAAAAACGCCAACTCCAGATGTCTTGCCCGTCAGAGCCACTCGTACCGCATTGATACAAACACCTAACTTAACTCCTTTGGCCTCAACCATCGTTTTGATCTGAGTCTCAAGTTGCTCGATCGACCAAGTTGGGGCGGCTTGAATGATCCCATGAACCTCCTTCAAAAGCTCGATCGCCTGTGGCTCTCCACGCACTCTTTTTTCGATGCCCACAGGATCATATTCCAACCGATCATCCGGAGTGAAAAACTCATCGAACTGCAGAATATCTCCAGCAACTTTGATCCTATCCGCAGCAGCAAGAACCACCTTCGTACAATGCTCGGCAAACGAGCAAGGGGCCGGATCCGATACCCAGCCTGCTTTCTGCAAGTAAGGCAACACCATCGCAACTTTTTTCTTGGTATCCAGCTTGCTCATCCAACGAGCTTCAAACGCGATCAACTTCTGCGGATCAAATGACGCAGGAGCTTTGTTAACTCGCTCTAGCGAAAAGTGTTTGATCGCCTCCTCCAAAGTAAAATCTTCCGTGCTATCGTCCAAGGACCAACCCAGCAGAAGCAAATAATTAAGAATCGCTCCAGGCAAAAATCCAGTCTCGCGATAAAAATCAACCACTACCGGATTAAACGTCTCTGGCGTGGTCTCCAAGTTGGCTTTCTTTGCAACGGTATCTCCAAGCTGAAATAGGGTCGCAAAATCCTTCTGCTTCAGGTACTTATCAAGCTTGCGCTTGCTCAGCTTGGCCGTCCCACCGGGCTCAGCCACATAAGGCAAATGAGCGTACACCGGAAGTGAATACCCAAGGCTCTGAGCAATGAAAATCTGACGCGGTGTGTTGGGCAAGTGCTCCACAGCCCTGACCACGTGCGTGATGCGGAAATCGTGATCATCCACCACGCTTGCCAAATGGTACAGACACGTTCCATCGGCGCGCTGAATCACATGGTCCTGCTCATCGGACCACTCAAACGAACAGTCCCCTCGTATCAAATCATGAAACTGACACTGGCCCACCCTTGGCATCTTCATGCGCACCACTGCCGTTCGCCCCTGCGCCTCGTACTGCTGCTGTTGCTGAAGGCTTGTTGCCATAAATCGTCGATCGTAGATGAACGACTTACCCTCTTTCTCCGCATTGGCTTTAAGCTCCGCAAGCTCCTCGGTCTTGGCATAGTCTTTATAAGCATGTCCGCTGGCCAAGAGCTGCTCGACGGCACGCCGATACTGCTCAGAACGCTGCGATTGGAAATAAGGAGCATAAGGCCCTCCGCACTCGGGACCTTCGTCCCAATCGAGCCCCAACCATCGAAATCCATCCAAAATCGGCCTCAATGCGGCTTCGACATTCCGCTGCTGATCGGTATCGTCAATCCTCAGCAGAAATTGACCTCCTGCTTGCTTGGCTAACAAATAATTAAAGAGCGCCGTTCGCACCCCTCCAATGTGTAGATAGCCAGTCGGGCTAGGTGCAAAACGCGTGCGGA
>JAGWZB010000154.1 GCA_018969045.1 Planctomycetota bacterium
GATTACGGGCGACGACTCAATCTCTTGGTACGACAGAATGAACCGCATCGCGCCGTCGATCGGCTGCTGATCGCCGGGCTTATCGAAGCTCGATCCTGCGAAAGATTCAAATTGCTCAAAGAGCATATCCAGGACCCAGAACTCTCGGATTTTTATGGGGCTTTGTTTGAGTCGGAAGCCCGACATCATGCAACCTACGTGCGTCTAGCAAGGAACTTTGAGCAACCAGAGCAGGTACGAAACCGGCTCGAAGAACTCGCTGCGGCTGAAGCTAGCATCATCGATACGGGGAATGATCTCCCAAGAATGCACAGCTGATAGGCAATCATGCGATTCGGATTTGTCACCCTTGGAGCCAATGTACCATCGACTCGATTTCGTTTCTTACCATACGAAAACCTACTTCGTAACCGAGGTCATAGGTGCGCAACTTGGACCAGCTACCCAAGCGTTTATGATTACTTCCCCAGCCTAGGCTGGAGGTTAAGCTATCAAGTAAAACGAGCCAACCGAATGTGGCAATACGCACAGGCTCGTTGGTTTCGGCCTGAGACAGTCTATCTGGAGCGTGGCGTCTTTCACGACCAGAGCTTGTGGATGGACCGTTGGTTCCGCAGTCTTGCACCTCGATTTGTCCTAGATGTCGACGATGCCATTTTTTTGCAGTTTCCCGAAAAGACAAGGCAGTTGATTCAATGGAGCGATCACGTTGTCGTCAGCAATCAACCCCTATTTGAATACGTCTCAGAGTACCACTCCAACATCACTGAAATCCCCACCTGTGTGTCGCTTGAAAAATATCGCCTGAGAACCAATCCTAAGGACGAATTCAGAAAGCCCGTTATCGGTTGGATGGGAACACCATCGAATCTTCCTTTTCTAGACCAATGTGCACCGGCGCTCAGGAGATTGGCAAAAGAACAATCGTTCACGTTGCTCATCGTCTCAAACAATCCATCCGCATTGCAAAGTATCGACCTATCGGGAGTGGACTTACGGTTTGAGCCATGGAGTCCACAAACCGAGATCGAGAGACTACATCAAATGGATATCGGTTTGATGCCATTGCCTGCCGATCAAGATTGGATGCGGTACAAGGCAGCTACCAAACTGGTCCAGTATATGTCCATTGGCATTCCGGCCGTGGCAAGTCCGATTGGGGTCAATGCAACCATCCTCAAGGATTGTCGAGTCGGATTCTCAGCAAAGGATCAGGATCAGTGGTTTGAGTCACTCAGGACCTTGCTGCTGGATCCGGATCTGCGAGTACGCATGGGTAGGGCAGGTAGGGCGTTGGTCGAGTCGAGATACTGCGTTGAAGCCAACATTGATCGTCTAGAGCAAGTTCTCATTGGAGTTTGAAAGGCAGATGCCTAGAAAACAGCCGGGGACAGTCCCGCAGTGTTTTCGCCAGATCGCTAGCAAATTTCTGACTTGGTTGTAGGTGCCAGGCACTCCGCACACCCGGTGTAGGTGCCAGGCACTCCGCCGTCCATCCCATTTTGCTAGCAACATCACGACCTATGATCAGGTGCCAGGCACCCCGCACACCCGGTGTAGGTGCCAGGCACTCCGCCGTCCATCCCGTTTTGCTAGCAACATCACCACCTAGGATCAGGTGCCAGGCACCCAGGAAAGCCCCCCAAAAAATGGATTTGACCTGGGGACAGTCCCGCAGTGATTTCCGCAGTGATTTCGCCAGATCGCTAGCAAATTTCTGACTTGGTTGTGGGTGCCAGGCACTCCGCACACCCGGTGTGGGTGCCAGGCACTCCGCCGTCCATCCCGTTTTGCTAGCAACATCACCACCTAGGATCAGGTGCCAGGCACCCAGGAAAGCCCCCAAAAAATGGATTTGACCCGGGGACAGTCCCGCAGTGATTTCCGCAGTGATTTCGCCAGATGGCTAGTGAACAACAACTCGGCGGGATCCCCCTAAGTTGAAGCACCGACTCGATCCTTCAGGATAGAAAAGTGATGTTCTAAGTGGCCATAAACCATCCCACAAAGCATGTTCACATCAACAGGATACCCTCCTGCCATACCGCGCCGAGTCCAAGCCTCATCAGGCAGATTCCCAAATAACGTGACCGACGCTAGTCGAACACTATGAAACTCGTCTAAGAGCATTTCCCAACCAGAGTTCATAACTCCGGAGTTTTTAAGAAACCTGTTCTCATCAAAACTAGCCAACGCTTCCGACTCCCCCCTGGCAATCCACAGTGCGCGAAAAGTAAACACCCGCTCGCAATCCGAAAGGTGCTTTAAAACCTCCGAGAGTGTCCACGTATACGGCTTATGAAGAATCGTGGTGCAATCAGCATCTATACACTTTGCCCAACGGATGAAACGCTCTTGTTGGGATACTAGTTGATCGCGTGTAGGTACCAACGGATCGACCAGACGTAGGTATTTTTGAAAGTAAGGTTCCTGCATCCGACTGCGCCTTAATCCGACTCCTACTGGCTCGCGAAATCGTCTTGGTCGACTCGAATCTAAGCTCTAGAAATTCTACGCTATCAAAAACGCGACGCCCGTTGGTAGTTGCTTACCAAAAGGCGTCTGTTGATTCGCACCATCTGACCCATCCTATGAAACGACTGATTTAAAGTCCTAGGATGTCATCGAGCTCCTGACTTAAAGTAACATCCAAACGATCGTCACTCGATTGGCTATTGGATACCGAGTGAGCGGTCCAGGATAGCAGATCATCCGAGTCGTCCAGGACATTACCCGAAAGACTCGAGCTGAAGTAGCTTGCAATCGCCAAATCACTTGCCCGGCTCACCGACTTGGACTTCGCATCCGAAACGGTCTGAGTGTCGCGAGAATCCGTTCCCCGAGCTGCGAGAGCCGAAGCCGGGATCCAAAGATCTGAATCATCAGCCGCTTCGCCTTCGCCACCTCGTCCACCGTTTAGATTCCTATTGATCTCATCGACCACCTCAAGAACGTCCAAGGCATTGATGAAGCCATCTCCATTGACGTCCAGGTAAGGAGGTACTGCCGTTGGAGGCAATGGCGGACGACTTGGGAAGCCTGCGTTGATGTAGTTGACGATTTGAAGTACGTCGATTGGAGAGACAAAACCGTCACCGGTAACATCGTACTTATTGGTTGGGTTGGTATAAGGATTAGCACCGATGGTGATCATCCAATCTTCGACTTCTCCGTCAATGGCTTCTCCAAGCGGTGAGCCGACAGCGGCTTGGTCGCTACTGAGTCGGAAGCGAGCAGCCACGGGCCTGTTGGTAATCGAACCTGCAGGAACGTTGAAGTTCACAGGAGAATTGAGTCCATTGACGATTCGACCTGGGATATTGATCTTCTCGCTGGTATCGAAGGCACCATTTCCGTTGAAATCGATCCAAGCCCCAACGAATGCTGGCCTAGCAAGCGTGACTCCTTGGACTGTGAATTGGAACGAGCCACTGAATCCAGATACGATTGCATTGAAGACCAATCCATCGTCTTGATCTTGATCGGGCACCTTGGCGTCAGGGTCTGCTGTGTTGGTCAATCCCAAGGAGAAACCATCGACTACCTTGTGCCGTGGGCCGTTGCTTTCACGCAAGCTTGCGTAGTTTGGATCTGGTGCATCGCCGTAATCGAAGCCTTCGCCCAAGAAAATGGTCACCAACGTATCGCCGTTCAGTTCGGTGGCACGCATTGGATTGCCGGCCTTGTCTCGGATACCCGTAACTACTTGGGTTCCCAAGCCACCGACTCCAAGACTATCTTCGATGAAGATCTGATCCCCAAGAACGGTGATCTTAACACCGGCCATGTTGGCTTGGGTCAAGGTCTGGGCGATGATTTCAGCAACCTGCGAAGGTGCTTTCACCACACTCAGATCGAAGACGATCGGAGTGGTAAGCTCTCTGCCTGGCACACCGACGACTCGCAATCCTCCGCTGGTGACGATTCTCAAATCGCTTTGAGTGCCCACAGCAATCATGCCACCTGCTGAGAATGTTGCGTTGAGTCCCAAGCCTGCTGCATTGATCGCCGCAACAATGAGGGCTGCCTGTTGGTCCGCCGAAGCGGTATTGAGTGGAACAGCAACATTGTTGAGTCCGACGGAACCGTTGCCATCGAGTTCAAAGACAACCGTCTTGTCACCCCGCTGGATCGAGAACGTTTGACCATCAAAGATGCCTTCGGGCACCCCGTTGTTGGTCGGGATCTTCAGACCGTAGACCGGGGTCGTTCCGGTGTTTCCAGTGGCCGTGATTTGGCTAGTGACCGGCAGGAACTGAATCAAGTTGCTGCCGAGAATCTGCATCTCTCCGTTTCCAATCGATGTGATTGTTAGGTTCAAGTTCGCCGAAGTGATGGCATTGACCACGTTCTGAGCGAGGATCGATGGGGGATCGGAAGCCAAGAACTGGATCGGAATATTTCCAGTTGCGAATGTTTGATTGTTGTCGAATTCGAAAGTCACTCGACGGAATCCGTCGTCGACTTGGAAGGTCGTCCCGTCGATCGCGGTGTTCGAGAAGTTATCGGCACTCGATGGCACTCTGAGTTTGATACCGGTTTCGACCTCGAAGTAGTGAGGCGTTCTATTGGCATCGATGATCGTATAAGTCGTTCCGTCGATCAGGGATCGCGGTTCGATGGCTTGGATCAAATTCTCGTTGGTATTGACGAACCGAATCGTATAGGCCGCACCGCTTTCCCAGAGCCCCGAAAGAGGTGTTAGGCGAATAATATTGCTGGTCGAATCAAAACCAAAGCGATAGTCTTGGCCTTCGATCAAGACCTTTCCGTTCTTGGAAATGATCAGAGAATTGCGAGTAACTGTCTTGCTATCAACTCCGGTACCTTGCGCATTGAAATCCAAAGCGGACGTATCGAGGACTTGAAGGTCAAAATAAGCCAGAGAGTTGCTTACAAGCTCGATCACACCCGGAGTTGGGTTCGAATCGGATCCGAGGCTGTCGTTATCTCGTGGGAACAGGGACAGAACGGCCGGTCCGGTGAAGTCAGATCGGTCGGCAGCACCCCGATCCTTAAACACCGATTCACCAAGGCCTGGAGGGGCAACCACGTTTGGATCATCGGTTCTGAGTGCTCCGGTGATGTCGATGGCTGGTGCAATGATCGGAGAAGGAGCGAGCCCTAAAGGTTGTTTAACGGCCAAAAGCGCTGCGCGATCGACCAGCGAATCGATCGACGAATCGATTGCTGCGGATCCTGGAACTGGATACAGGTTTCCATCGACCGCATCGGTAAAGAGCGGAACGGCCGATCCAACTTGGATGGGGAACTGGCCGACGGTTGCACCTGTGGCATTGGTCGTATTGCGTTGATAAAGCGTTCCGCCGATGACCGTCGAAGTGCTCGTAGCAGCAACCGAGATACCGGTAGTGCTATTGGTGATGATGTTGTTCAGAAGCGTGGGGCTGGCGTTGGCCCCAACTCGGATCCCGGTACCCGAGGTACCGAACCGAAGTCCTGGGCGGCTCGATAGTGCTCCCACCGCATCGATATCGGCACCGACGGAATCACCACTGGTTGGTCCATCGCCCGGTTCGTCCGTAAGGCGAACGAATTGGAGTTGGCTTAGGGAATTGAATCCAAATTGATCCAAGTCGATGTAGCGGTTGTTGAACGAGGCCGTTCCAACCGAGGTGTAATTAACTCCGTCGGGTGAGACTTCGACTCGTACCAGTTCAGGCAAGCCGACTTCGTAGACCGCCAAATCGGGACGAACATCGTCCGAACCGGTCAGGAAGTTGTCTGTGAACTGAACGACCAAAACACCTCCTCGACCCAATGACACAGCACCTTGACCAGGAAGCGGTTCTCCGATGCCCGTGTAATCGGGTGCCCCTACAGCGTTGCCGGGGACTTGTAAACCAGCGATGGGCACTGGTCCACCACCGGCTCGCGGGTTGTAGAGGTTTGCCGGAGCGACATCTCCAAAGGAGAGGGCTCCATCGGCATAGAAATCTCCCAGAATTGAAATCGCAGGTTGGGCATCCACGCGGGTAACGGTTCCACCAAAGATCGTGTTGTTGACGATGCGAGCAAAAGGAACCGATGCTGGGACATCATTCGGGCCGTTGAGAGGATCGCCTGCAAGATCGATCCCACCGGCTAAGTTGCTGATGAGTTCGTTGTTGACAAGTACGGCTCCTGGGATCAATCGTTGATTATTGATCGTCAAAGTGTTTCGCACCGAACCTGGGTTTGGAGCACCCGAGATTGGGTCACGGGCATCCGCAGTGATCACCACACCGAATCCAGACGAGAAGGAGACTCGCGAGTTTTCGATGAGAACTTGGCCTTGGTCTCTAGGGGTATTGCGATCCCCTTCGAGATTCGTCACCAAGACATTTCCAACCGACGATGGAATCGAGACACCCGTAGCACCGGAGATCAAGATCGAGTCGGAGGGTTGTCCACCAAGTCCCGAGACGGGGAATGCAACGATTCGGACTTGCGACTGAACCGCTGGCGAATTGATCACGCTCAGAACCAGCGCCGCCACTTGCACGCTCGTCAACGAAACATTCGGATCGTATGGAATCGGAATGCTTCCTTGGCTTACCCCAAAACCCGGATCGGTCGGCAGGAGAGCTATGTTGTTGAATTCCAAGCGAACCGTGTTGTTGCCGTCGGTGATCGTGAAGGACAAACCGTCGGACAAGGAGGACGAATCCTTGAATCGAACCTTGGGACTGCGAGTAACGACATAACCAGTCGATGAGCCCATCGACACGGTTACCGACCCTAGCAGGAACAAGTCTCGGGTATTCGAACCGCTAGTGCTGCCGTCAACACCTAGTGCACTAGTCTTTAGCACACTCTGAACCCCCGGTGAGTTGACCGCATCACGGAATCGGGCCGCGATGACTTGGGCTGATTCACCTGCAACGGGATTGAACGGGAGCGGGAAATTACCCGGACGTACACCGCTTCCAGATTGCCCACTTGGGATAGAAATATCGTCGAATTCAAACGTGATGGAATTGTTTCCATCGCTCACAGTGATCGTGTCGCCATCGGTAATATCCGAAGCAGGGTTGAATCGCATCTCAACCGCACCGCTGAGGGCTTGGTTAGGATCGAAGGCTTGGGTTAAGCGAATCCGATCGTTGACACTCAGGTTGTTTGGGTTGTTATTGTTGTTACCGCCGTTGTTGGTGGTTCTGGTCGAAAGAGGTTGGCCGTACTCAGAACCGCCACGGATTTCAACTTGGTAAGGTCCCACGAGAATCTCGCTACCGCTTCCGGTCACGGTCGTGAACGTGGTATCCGGTGGTGCATTGGTAACTGTCTCACCGCGCTCGGCTAGACCAATGATGAAATCGTCTAGATAGAGACCTTCAAAGTTGTTGTTCTGAGATCGTGTTGCCGGATGCAGTCTGCCCAGAACATATTCCGAGAAGTCGTCTCCATCCCGGACTCCATTGACGGTAAATGGCCCTGCATTTCCGACCGTTACGCCGGTCAAATCGATGGCGTTGGTATTGCTTCGGAAAGTGGAATAGGCATCCAGGCCTGGAGCTAGGTTCTCTTCGAAGGCTCTTGCAACGGCTTGGGCAACTTGATCGGCGGTCATGCCTTGGAGGATATTGACTGCGACATTCGAGCTGTTGGTTGTACGGTAAGCACCATCGATTCGGATGTTGGAACTAGGCCCTACGACCAGATCGCTGATCCCATCGAGTTGGACTCGGTTACCCAAGACGCTTCGATTGAATCGAGGAGTTATATCAAGGGTGACTTGATATTGCCCCGTGGGGCCAGAGGACGACCTGCCGCTGGCAAGCAGTGGGCTGTACTCGTTGATACCCGAGTTGCTGATACCAAAGTAATAAGTCCCCGACTTGGCAAATGTGTGCGTTAAGGAGACGTCAAACTGTGTGGCTGTGGAAGCTCGGGCCAGTTCGTTACCTAGGGAATCAAACAATCGAACCCGAGGATTCAGTGGCGAACCAACGGCGCTTGCAGAGACAGCAAGATCAATCGTGGTTCCCTCGTCAGCTTGGAACTGAACCATGTCGACATCAGCGCGGACTGCATCTGGTTGTTCCCCCGGTTGGAGGATTAAATCACCGATGGCTCCTGTAGCGGTCCATTGGGCCAGTTCACCTGGAACAATGGTCGTCTTGATCGCCGTACGGAAGATTTCCGAGCGAACCAGCGGCTCGGTAAGATCCCCCGTCAACGACTTGGGCACATAGGTCGTGGCATTCAGAACAGCGAGTACCTTCTCGGCGATTTGCGAAGGCGAATCGCTGGTCGAGTAAGCGATCACATTGCCGCTTGGACGAGTCCCTGTACCGTCCCAGAACACGAAGGTCGTACCGCGAAGCGAGATGGTCTCGCCGTTACGGATACCGATCCCCGAGGGGAAGACCAAGGTCGGTCCCATTTCGATTTCGAAGGTCTTGCCACCAACGGTGAATGTTTGGCCATCTCGAAGTTCACTGCCAGCAACGGTTCGCAACTCTGGACCACGGCTTCCAAAGCTATTGAAACCCAGTCCGCCACCGGTGCTGAACTCGAATCGCAAGCGGACTTGTTTATCGCCGGCAAACTGAGACAGCGACACGCGAGCTTGACGCCACGATGTGCCTGGAGGTGTGACGGCTTGGCCGGGAAGGGAGTTTGGTCCAACTGGGCTTGGGACGTTGTCGACCAGAGTTTCGATGGTGGTTTCCGAAGCGTTATTGGTCGCCAGCTGAACCCAACTGTTGTCGTCTCCTGCCCCATAGACGCGGAATGAGTCGCGCATGGGGTTGAACTGGTTATTGACGGTGCTCGATGCAGCGTCCTCGGTTGCCAGGAAGTAGCTAAAGTAGAGTGTTGGCAAGTCGGCTGCCGTTAAATTCTCAAGCGAGAACGTTTTGCTCTCCATCACGCCTGTGGCGCCACCTGGGAAGTTGTAGGTGTTTTCAAGTGGTTCACCGAACGCCCGTGGCTGTGCCAATGGATCGGTTGCGGTGTTAAACCTTGCATTGGAGTGTCCGAGGTTCTCGTAACCAAAGTACCAGCTGGTTCCACCCAGACCTGCTGTGTTTCCTTCGATATCCGCAGAGATACCGTGCCCGGGATTCGCAGATCGCCGGGTGGTTTGGTGCCATAGGTTGTAATCAAGATTCGAGAACGCAAGGCCATCGAATCCAGAGCTTCCTGTATCAACAAACGTAGCTCCATTGGCAAACACAGGTTGCAGGATACCGTTGGTATCGAATGCGTAGATTCGACCTCCGGCGGTCGATCCAAACAACAGGTTCGAGTAGGCACCGTTGGCCACGTTGCGTGGACCTGCGGTCAGTCCTGTAAACTGCAAGCCTGTCAATTGGTAAGACGAAGCCACATACGTTCCGATGGCGCCGGCTCGATTGCTGAACAATTCTCCACGTGAGACGCGGAACAATCCGCCTGCATCGCTGACGGCATAGAGGTTTCCATCGATGCCAGCGACACCTCTGACGAATCCACCAGGAGCGATACCGATGCGACGAGACGATCCGGTAGTTCCGGTAACGGTGGCTCCAACAACGGTGACTTCGTTGAGGTTGATTCCGCTTTCAACAGCCGACAGGCCGGGGAAGCCAGAGGTGTTGATCGCTTGGACAACCCGGGTCGCGATCACTGCAGCGGTGTCGCTTGCCAAGAAATTCACACCGATGCGACCGCTACCAATCGTACCGTTGGTCTGCTGATCGACGGCAACTCCTCGGTTGACCAAGGTGGCAAAATTACCGACCAACGCTCCAGAGAAATTGAGGCGATTGCCTTCGAATCCAACTTCGATACCAAGTGGAACAGCATCCGCGAGGGCTTGGGCGAATTGAGCATTGTTCATGCTCGTTTGGTAGAAGACCGTGCGAACCCCTGGAGTAGGAACAGGGGTTGTACCTGTAGTGATTTGATAAGTCACACCATCGAGTGTGAACTGATCTCCATCGCGCAGGACTCGGTTGGGGAAGTTGACCGGATCGAGGTTCAATCGCAACTCAGGGCCGGCATTGAACTCGATGATGACGTTTTGGTTGGTTGACAATCGCAACGTCACCGTGTCTCCATCGCTAATCAACGATCGAATGGTGTTACCAAGAGATTCGGTCGCTTCGGTAACCGCAAAAGCCGTCGATGTTGCACCCGTAGCCGGACTTGTTTGGATGAAGCCACGCTCTGTGATGTTGGTACCTGCACCGAGGATCAAGTCAGGAGCATTGGCGATCGGAATGTTGAACTGGTTGTCTAACGCCGGGGCGCTGATACCCGCACCGGTATTAGGATCGAAGCGATACAGAACGTTGTCGAAGTAGCTGACGCCTCGGTTTGCGGTGGCGAAGTTCGGTGTTCGATTGCGGTTGGCCACTAAGAAACCAAATTCAGCTTCGGTACCCGTTTGATCTCGGATATCCATAACCGTGTAGGCTTCGGAGTCGAATTGCCCTGCGGTATCGGAGAGTTCACCTGCGGTATCCAAACCGCGAACAGTAAAGTCAAACGCACCTTGGACGCGGGTTGCAGCCGTTCCTGGATCGACCAAGACGTAATTGAACAGGTCATTGCTTGGGGTTTGGAATCCACGCAAATCGCCGTTTGGACGGATG
>JAGWZB010000155.1 GCA_018969045.1 Planctomycetota bacterium
TACCCAAAACTTTTTCTTTGAAGAAGCCGTACGTCCCCGAAGCTGCATTTCGACCGAAAATCGCGATATTGGCAGAATCGTACTCGCCTGAGAGCTTCAACTGCCCCCATTTCTCGATCCCCTCGCCACCCAACTTCCGAGTGCTTGAGAATATCGAATCCAATTGAGCCAAGGTAATCTCCTGAAGCGGATTGTCTCGGTGGACATAAACGGCTAATAGATCGATCGCCGTCGGGATCATCGTAGGCTTGTATCCGAATTTCTTCTCGAAATCGGCGATTTCATTGCTCTTTGCGTCGCGGCTCATAGGCCCAAAACTCGAAGCCCCTTCAATCAGCGCTGGCATCGCTTTGGACGACCCTTGACCCTCTACCTCGGTCCTGACCCCTTTGTAGTACGTCTTGAACTTCTCAGTCCAAAGCAGCATCAGCGGGTTCATCGAATCCGAACCGACACTCTTAAGCTGCCCGGAAACCCCAGGAACCGCCCGGTAAGGCTTCAAAGACGCATCGACGGCAAGTTGCCCGTAAGCCAGGGGTCCAAAACCGATCAGACAAACCAACCACAGTGTCAATATGCAAACAACAAAGCCTGATTTGATGCTCATGGCATTTCTCCTCGGTATCCTTTATCTTCTCTAGAATCATTGGCCGAGATTTTCATGCAAGCCCGGCCATCCGAACAGCCAACAAAAATGAAGATCTCGCTAAGAATTGATGAACATGACCGACATGAAATCCTCGATAACCTTCTCCGCTGTTGCCGAATCCACCGGCGGCCCCTTCGTCCTATGGGACCCCATCGAGCAAAGCATGGAACTGGCCAAAGAACTGGGCTTCGACGCGATCGAAATCTTTCCGCCCGGGCCAGAGTACTTCTCAGGAAACAAGATCGGGCCTTTGGCCCGACAAATCGGCATCCAAATCGCGGCCATTGGGACTGGGGCCGGCTGGGTCAAACACAAACTATCCCTTGCCGATGCCGATCACGAAGTTCGAAACAAAGCGACCGCATTTTTGATCGAAATGCTCGAAGTGGCTACCCAACTTGGCGCCCCGATGATTATCGGTTCGATGCAAGGCCGTTCAGGACTTGGAACCACCGGCCAACCGACTAGCAAGCCCCAAGCCAAAGAGTACCTGCGCCATGGGCTAGAACGTCTCGATGAGCATGCCAAGCGGATCGGTGGTCAAGTCTTTTACGAACCTTTGAACCGTTATGAAACCGATCAGTGCAATACTCTGGCCCAAGGCTCTGCGATGATCCAAGGTTTGTCTTCGACCAAACTGCTCGCGGATTGGTTCCACATGAATATCGAGGAACCCGATATGGCTCAGTCCATTCTCCATGTGGGCTCAGCGATCGGTCATGTTCATTTTGCCGACAGCAATCGACACGCCGTGGGTCTTGGTCATTTGCAAGTCGAACCGTTGATCCGAGCCTTGCAGTCAGTGGGGTATCGAGGCTACCTGAGCGCCGAAGTATTCGCACTCCCGGACTCCCACAAGGCAGCGATGCAAACAATTCGCTCGTTCAAGCAATTCGCAACTTAAGCGGTTTCGATCGGGATCGATACCGTGCATACCGTACCTTGCGAGGCTCGGCGATCAAAACGCAGCGTTCCTCCAAGACCCTGAATGACGTTGCGTGTGAGAAATACACCCATTCCCATCCCTTTGCCGACCTCCTTGGTAGTAAAAAAAGGCTCTCCGATTCTCCGAAGTACCTCGTCGCTGAGCCCACTACCGCAATCTTCGATCGTCAATTGCCAGCTCCGGTTCTGCTGTCTGTCGAGCTCTATATTCGAAGAGAGTATCACCTTTTGCTGGGGATCCGAAGCATCGAGTCCATTCTGCAAGAGATTCCGAATCGCTTGCGATAACGCTTGCTTGGGTAACAGCGCTTTGAAATCCCCCACTGCTTTCTCCATCCTGAGCTCGACCCGATGCGGCTCGCGCATCGCATCGATCGTCTCCTGCAGGATCTCTCCGAGGGCGACAGGATGAAGCCTCTCTGCAGCGGCTTCGCCCGCACCGCTTTTCATGCGATGAAGTATGTCTTTGCAACGGGACAATTCCTCACGAATCAGCCCAAAATCCCTTTTGACCTTGTCGGGGATCTCCGGTTTATCAAGCCTCCGGGATAACTCCCCAGCAATCACCGCAATGGTCGACAGTGGTGAAGCCAACTCATGGCCCGCACCGGCGGCCAAGGTCGCAAGCGCCTCGAGTCGCTGCGCGCGCTCCTTCTCCTTTTCGGCGATCGCTAGCCGCCGATCCCTTAGGCGAACTTCAAGTGCAAGCTGCGAAACAAAATAAGTCAACACCCAACTACATGTCGCAAACGAGATCCAAAACGCCCACTTGGTTTCACCCCATGGCGCAGTGTGCTCATACGGCGAACCAGCAAAGACCTTCAACCCCACGGCGTAATGAAGCAGCAGAAAACAACCACCCACCGAAGCTGCCGCAATCAAAACAGCCCAAAATCGGGAAAGAACCACTCCCGCAACCGCGATATTGGCCACATAGAAAAGAATAAACGGGTTGGCCGCACCACCGGAAAAGTACAACAGCCCGCTCAAAATCACCACGTCAAACAACAATACGCCGCCAAGTATCCTGTTGTGCGACAAATGACTTAGACGACTCCAATTGGACCATCGCTTTGCCACCATCCATAAAACTATATTGCTCGCAACGGTCAGCAGCACCAAGGTGAGCAACTGCGTCCATGGCAATTCAATCCCCAAAAACATCGTCACAAAACTGATGACGATCATCTGGCCAGCAATCGCAATCCAACGCAATTGCGCTAGCCACAAGGCCGTCGAAGGTTCGGCCGCCAACGGATCGCTGTCATGCTGAGGTATCACTTCGCTGATTGACCTTCTACCAAAATCCATTCTCGATCCATATCCGACAAAAGCCATTCCTGACTCACGCCACTTGGCCACTGCACCGTAACCTTGGCCTGCGATCCTACTTGCTCAGGCACCCCGAAATGAACCATCAAATCGCTCGCTGAAGCGTACGAGCCCCCGCCGACAATCTGCCTCGCCGCCCGATAAGATCCGACCTGAAGGGCGATTCGAGCACCGACAGCGTCACGGTTGCTCTGCGTTCCTACCAAACGCACTCGCAGAGACCTACAACCAACGGTCTCATTGAGAACCAACGCCGCATCGGCGTTGATACGACTGGCCACAAAATCCAACTTGCCATCTCCATTAAAGTCAGCCACCGCTAACCCTCGGGATGACTGCGGAGTTTCCAGATAAATGCCATTTCTTGGAACCAGTCGAAATGACTTACCCATCACATTTTCCAAGATCTGAGGCCGCTGATCATAAGTCGACCCCAAGGGCTTTAACTCGATATGGCCATTGACCACGATCAAGTCTTCATCGCCATCGCAATCCATATCCGCAAAAGCAGTTCCCCAACCAACGCTGGCTTCGTCGGTACCTGGAACTCGCGCACCGGTCGAAGCATAACTGAATTGCAACTTGCCGTTGTTTCGATACAACGCATTTACCTCATTCTGGTAGTTGGTAACCCAAAGATCCAAAAGCCCATCGAGATTAAAATCTCCCAGCGCTATCCCCATGCTTCCCTCTGGTGTCCCTGCGTCGTTGGTCGCCACACCGCTGCGCCTTGCGAGTTCCGTAAACTTCATCCCCCCATCATTGCGATAAAGCAGGTTTGGATCCACATCGTTGGAGACATACAAATCTACATCCCCATCCTCGTCAAAGTCCGCCGCAAGAACCCCCAGTCCACGCAAACTGTCTTCGATGCCCGCAGTGGCATTGACGTTTTCATACGTTCCATCTCCAAGGTTTCGGTAAAGCACATCGGGCAACCCCTTGAACTCCCGTGGACCACAGTAATCCGTACTTTTTTCCCCTTTGCCAAAACGAGCGTCCACACCGCAGATAGGGTTATTGTCGAAACTCCAATTCGCATAGTTGGATACATACAAATCCGATAGTCCGTCGCCATCACCATCAAAAAAAGCTGCCGATGCTCCCCAATGACCATCGCTCAATCCGCTAACCGCCGGATTGAGAGTTTCAAATGTCCCATCGCCTTGATTTCGCAGCAACTGACCTTGGGAATATCCGGTTACAAACAGGTCTTGAAATCCATCGCCATCGAAATCCCCTACCGTGATCCCAGCACTGTAGTGGGCAGAAAGGTCAAAAGCCGCAGACGATCTAACATGCTCGAATCGAGCTTGCCCAACCCCCCGGTGCAACGAACCGGTGTGTCCTAACAAATCCTTTTGGTCCAGATCTGCATACCCACCGCCAGCACAAGCGATATCGACTAGTCCATCGCGATCAAAATCCAACACTGCGATTCCACCCCCAGTGGTCTCAGGCAAGAACAAATTGCCTTGCTCACTGCCCGTTCGCACAAGAGCCTCTGGGATGGCTCCTTGTACCCACCTAAGCTGGATCTTCGAGGGACTTACCCCCAAAGGATCAAGACCTCCGTCGGATTTGGCTGCTTTGTCCGATGGGTTTGACGGGGCTGGACCCGTGGACTTACTGAGGAAATCCGGGGCCGATTCCTTTGGCTTGCATGCCCAAATACACAGCATGACCGAGCCCAGAGCCAGCCCAAGCATCACAGCGGGATGGGGATGGCGATGCATCGCTCACTGCACTCCGCGCCGTAGATTGATGTACCGTTGATGACGCGCTGCTAACTCAGGCTTATTGGTCCGGTTGAAGTAAATGACCATGTCTTCGTGAGCTGGTAGAAAAGTCTCATCGATCGACAAAGCCAAATTCAGCCAATACAAACCATCCTCTCGCGATTGCTTATGCAACAAGATATGTCCAAGTTCATAATGCTGCTGGGCCTGTCGGTCTGTTCCTGAGAGCAATCTGGCCAGGCGACCGTCGATCGATTGAACATCGGCCTGTCCAGCCTCGGCAACCTTGGCAAATCGGTCCGACTCGGCGGTGTTGCCAAGAGCTTGATGGGCTTGGCTCAGCAAGTTGGCAATACGTACATCCTCAGGCCAAAGCGCAGCGACCGAACTGAGGATATCGACCACCTTTTTAGGATCGCTTTTTGAATTATAAATTCTGGCTAAAACCAATCGCATATCGATCGTGGCTTTCCCAGATTCAATTAAAGGCTCTATCAACTGGGTGACTTGGTCGACTCGGTCGAGATTCACCAATGCAGTCCCCAGCACTCCAATCGCATCAAGGTCCTCTGGATTGCTTTTGAGGAATCGCTCCAAAGCCAACACAGCCCGTTCGGAATCTCGCGATTGCATGTAAGCCGAGGCGAGCTGACGATACACTGGAACGAATTCCGGGTAGGTCCGCGCACAGCGCTCGAGTAACTCCGTCGCTTTCTCTGCATCGCGTCCTGAAAGGGATAACATGCCACGAAAGAAATCAACCCATGGTGTGTTGGGATCATTGTCGGACCAGAACTTCAAAAATGCATCTGCTTTGTCAAACTCGAGTTTGCCCAACCGTCCATATACCACCGCAGGTCCGATCTCGGCAAGATCCGGATCGGCAGTGGCCATGACCTGAGCCACCGCAGTATCCATGTTGGGAACCGCCCCAACTTGGATCTCCCTCAAGAGTCGCTCGGTGGCGATCTTCTCCTCGGGATAACCCAACTGCTTAGCTATTCCCGCGAACTGACTGAACGCTACGTCATCTCCCATGTGCCGGTAGGCCCGCGCTCGCAAGAATGCCGACTCACCCGAAAGCCCCCCGTTTTTCTCCAACGTCTTGATCTCACGCAACGCCGATGGATCGTCCCACATCGCAAGGGATTTTTGGATCCGCTGCATGGAAGTCGTATGCCGATTCCTAAAGTAACCGAAGATCGCAAGCGGAATAAGAATCGCTACCAAAATCGCAAGTCGGATGCTTGACCATCGTGAATTCGATTTGCTCTGCGCTTGCTTTTCCTGAGCAACCTTGGGATCCAGATCATCCAGCGTTAATAGGATCGGGAAGTTGCTCGCTTCGACCGAACCACTCGTGTTGGACTTGGATCTGCCACGTGCCATAAGAATTTACAAGATTGATCGACAGAAAAGACCGAGCCGAAATAACGACGATGCCAAGGGCGAATATGGACACTGTATCGTATCGAAAAGGGGGTGATTTGCAAGGAATCCAAGGGGCCCACCCGACCTTTAAGCAGGCGATTCTATCCCCAGTACTCAGGAATAAATGAACCATTTTCGGGCGTCTTTTCGAACCACCGATATACTGGACTCGCTGGCAGTCCAAAACTTCCTGCGGGCAAAAAAATCTGCGGGCAAAAATACTTAGAAACACTCCACGCCAAATCGAGACCAAATATGACAAAGACTGCATTGAGCAAAGACCCAGCGAATTTATTATCCAAAGCCCCTGTCGTGTGGGTCACCGGAAGCGGTGCAAAAAGAGTCGGAAGAGTCGTCGCCGAGCACTTTGCCTGTCAGGGATACCAAGTCGCCTTGCACGCAAGAAAAAGCCTCGACGAACTCGAAAATGCCGCTCGGGAGATCTCCAAACTGGGGGGTAATTGCATGTGCACCTCTGGAGATATCCGATCCTCCATCGCCATGCAGCATGCCGTCGAGTCGATTCAAAGGCACTTCGGACGGCTCGATGCCTTGGTCCACTGCGCTGCGGTTTGGGATTGGAAATCCCTCGAAGAAACTACCGAACAAGATGTTCGCGACCAATTCGAAATCAACACCCTGGGTTCTTACAACGTCGCCAAAGCCGCCGGCTTAGCCATGGTCGATCAGCCCAGCGGTGGACGCATCGTCTTGGTAGGCGACTGGGCCGTTGCCCGACCCTATCGCGACTTCTCCGCGTACTTCACCGGCAAAGGTGCCATCGAAACTCTCGTACGCTCGATGGCCGTCGAACTTGCAAGCCGCAATTCGAATATCCATGTCAATGGAATCCTACCGGGTCCGGTCATGCTAGACCCAAGCGTATCGGATCAAAGGGCTCAGCGCATCGTTGAATCAAGCTTAGTCAAAAGACTCGGTCGCCCCGAAGACGTCGCCCAAGCCGCTTATTTTCTGGCCACGCAATCGTTCATCACCGGCGTCTGCTTGCCCGTCGACGGTGGCCGTACCATCTACGCGCCCCACGAGACCGAGTCGGTCGCTCATCCGACGTTCAAGCCCGATTGATACGTCTTTGTTCCTCGATATTCAAACACGGATGTATGAACCAGCGGCATTCCATCGCGCGAAACCACGTTGCACAATCCTCACAGCGGCTCCGCCTGAGATTGCTGTCTGGTCTTGCGTATTATCCATTACTAGTCCTGCTCCTGATTGTCTTGGCCCTGATCCACACGACGCAATGGCTTGGACTCTGCAGCACCTTGGCCTTGTTGGTTTTGGGTTGGTCTCTGTTCTGGTGGTCGCAACTGTATGCACCAAGAAAATCCAATCGCTCGGTACCAATGGCCCTGATGTGGATGACCCTCATCGCATTTGCCTACGGCGCTTTGCACGATCGCCAAGTCCAGCAAACTCGCCGTCAACTCATGCAGTGGAATCAAGCCAACGCGCAGGACAACAAAGAACCCAAAAGCGATCAGACCTGGAATCCGGTCGTGGTCCAAGGGACCATCGAGCAGACTCTCAGGTACCGCCGAGCCACCCTCCAAAACCAAGCGACATCGAACCCTATGGGACTGGATGACTGGCAGACTCTTTCGCTGGTGAAGATCCAAAAGATACAAACACAAGACGCCTGGAGCGAACTTTCACTTTCCGCATCGCTGGTCATCGACGGAAAGAAATCGGGATTGTTCCCAGGAGATTATGTTGAAATCTACGGTCACTGGAGACGTCCCCCCGCACCTAGCAACCCAGGCCAATTCGACCTGCGCAGCCGTTACGCTGAACTGGGAATCGCCGCGCAATTCAAATCCGAATCGCCCGAACTAGTTGTGAAAATCCGCTCCGAACCACCCCTTCGACTGGACCGATGGCTGGCAATCTGGACCCACCATGCCTTGATCGCCATCGATCGCTATGTCTGGCTGGATCAAGCTCCATTGACCGCAGCGCTGGTCCTGGGCCAGCGCGAACAAGCCGACTGGAAATTCCAAGAACAAATGCTCCAAACCGGCACCATCCACATGCTTTCGATCTCAGGCATGCATATCGAAATGGTGGCCCTGACGTTGCTCCTGAGCGGTTGGATGCTCAGGATCCCAAAAGGACTGGTTCTTTTAGGCACGGTCTGTATTTGCACCCTCTATGCCCTGCTGTGCGGTGCCAACCCGCCGGTAGCTCGCGCAACAATCATGCTCGCTGCCGCATGCCTTGCTCGATTCCTAGGTTGGTCCTCCTGTAGTCTCAATATCCTTGCGCTTGCAGGACTGGTGATTCTATCCCAGCGAACTTCAGTAGCCTTCGAAGTCGGTACCCAATTGTCCTTCTTGACCGTCAGTGTCCTGATTCTGACTTTCCCTCTATTTCGACATCGAACCATACCGATCCAGCGACTTATCGAATCCAAAGAAACATCGATCGGAAAATCACTTCGAATCTTCCGCTCTTTGTGCTGGGAGTCCATGCGAAGCAGTTTTTGGGTCAGCTTTCTTTCAGCTCCCCTGGTTTGGTATTCGTTTCATATCATCAGCCCGATTGCCATTGTGCTAAACCTAGTCTTGTGGCTCCCCATGCTCGTTGCCCTGCTTTCTGGTCTTGGGTTGATCCTGCTTTTTTGGATCCCACCCTTGGCCTGGTCGCTGGGTATGGCCTGCGGAGTTTCCCTCTGGACCCTATCGCTCGTTGTCGATATCGCAGACCATGTCCCCCTGGGACATTTCTGGGCCGTATGCCCACCTAACTGGTGGTCAATCGGTTTCTATGCAATCGCTTTTGTTGTCAGTGTCTGGTTTGGAACGAAACGCCAAATTGGCCGCCGGACGCTGCTATGGACCTTGAGCTGCTGGTTTAGCTTAGGGCCGCTCTGGCTGCTGGCTCACGAATCCTTCAAACGCACCGGATGGATACCCCATGCTTCGGAACTCAAAGCCACCTTCATCGATGTCGGGCACGGAACATGCGTGCTGATCCAAACCCCAGACCAAAAAAACTGGCTATACGATGCAGGCCGACTCGGAGACCACCAACGCAGCTACCAACCGATCGCCCAAGCCCTCTGGTCGATGGGGGTCGGTAGCATCGACGGACTATTTCTCTCGCACGCTGACTCAGATCATTACAACGCTATAAGCGGCCTGATCGATCGTTTTTATATCCATCGATTCATCACGACCAACCAAGTCATCAACCATCCGAGCAAAACCCTTAGGCATTTGCTAGGCAAAGTCCACCAAAAAAATATTCCGATCGAAACCTGGAAATCCGGTTCGGCAATCCACGCTGGGAAACCATGGTCTTGCTTGGCCGTCTATCCAATCGATGGTCCAGAACAATCCATCACCGACAATGCATCAAGCCTGTGCTTGGTCATCCAATTTGCAAACCGCCGAATCCTCTTACCAGGGGATCTGGAAGATCCAGGTACCAAAACCCTCACCGCAAGTCCACCCATCGATGTCGATGTCCTGATGGCTCCCCATCACGGCTCTCTGACGACCAAACAAGATGGATTGATCGCTTGGTGCCAACCCACTATCATCGTCATCAGCGGTTCGCACCGATCTTTGAATCAACAGGTACTGAGGGCTTATTCTCCAAGTGGACAAAAGGTGCTTCACACCGCCCGCGACCATGCACTGCAATTGCGCATCGAACCCGATGGTAAAATGCAATGGTACCGCTGGGCCCAGAACCGCTGGCAAGTCATTCAAGACGAAATGGTTCTCCAACCCCCCGCGTAAAATGGGGATTTTTCCCCGTAGCGGGGGTGGTTTCATTAAGTACAGCACCCCACGGGCTAGAGAAGCCCATGCTACGGGGTGCTGAGCCACAGACACTCCTAAAGAGCCAGCTTACTAAATCAACCCATCGAGCTCTTGGACCAGTAACCCCAATCGCTCAAGAGCCGTTTGAACCGGCTCCGGCCGAGTCATATCCACCCCGGCATCTTTGAGCAACTCAAGCGGATCCTTGGAACATCCAGCCTTGAGGAATCCCAAGTACTGATCGAGCTCCAGCGGCCCACCTTCTAGCACTCGCTGCGAAAGCGCGATGGCCGCCGACAACCCAGTGGCATACTTGTAAACATAAAACGCTCGATAAAAATGTGGGATCCGAAAACACTCCAATTCCAATTCCTGATCGATCACAAAATCAGGTCCAAAGTAATCCCGCAGCAATCCACCGTAAGTCGATTTCATCGACTCGACTGTCAGTGGCTCGCCCGCCTCTGCCATCGCATGAACTTTTTTCTCAAACTCAGCAAACATCGTCTGACGGACTATCGTAGCCCTTATGCTGTCGATCTCGTGGTTGATGATCGATGCCTTGTCCTCTCGACTCGCGGCTTGCTCAATAAGCGTCCTGGCTAAAAGCTGTTCATTGAACGTCGAAGCGACTTCGGCGACAAAAATGGTGTAGTTGTAATACTGGAACGGCT
>JAGWZB010000156.1 GCA_018969045.1 Planctomycetota bacterium
GGGCAGGACGGTATGGATTTAACGCTTCGAGCATTGGACCCCTGGTACAACTGGGCTATACAGTCGACTCCAGCGTTCTGCCTGCTTACGATTATTCGAAGTCCCACGGGCCGGATTTCACGTCATCAGATCGATTTCCAAGCCGACTTCAGTGCAAGCATGGAGGTCATTCAATCCTCGAGTTTCCGATCACGACGGGGTTTACACGATCTAACTTCTATGGGCTGAGGCAACAGCTTAGGAAATTGGTAGAGACTCCACTGGGACGGGCTACCAAGCTTGCATCGATCTCGAATCGGTTGGGACTGTCAAGGCATGTTAAGCTATCCCCAGAAGGGACGACGCTTGTAGAACTGCAAGGACTCGTAAAGAGTTCCGTCTTGTCTGGAGTGAAGCATTTGGTGCTGATGCTTCATAGTACCTCATTGCTGCCAGGATTTTCTCCCTACGCGAAAGATGGTGCTGCCGTCGAATCTTTGTACGAAAGGATGGAGCGAATCTTTGAATACGCAACCAAGTCCTTTGATTGCGAAGGATGTACGCTTTTTGATTTATCCAACCGAAACGATACCCTTGCGATCCGAACGATCCGGCAATGAGCCATCAGCCAGATAGTCTCACAGACGATCACTTCATGGTAGATCAACCAGAGCTAATGCGAATCTCTCAGGACCGGGTTTTAGACTTTGCGCGTTGGACCGGGGACTGTAATCCGATCCACGTTGATCCAGTTGCGGCCAAGGAATCGGCATTCGGTGGAAACATCTGCCACGGAATGCTCGTTTTGATCGAGTCGCTTGCCCATTGGGATCCGGACCTATCGAAGCTCCCGAGGAAACTAGATAGTTTAGACGTTCAGTTCCGCAGTGAAGTCCGCCCGGAATCGATCAGCCAAGTCCACTTTCAAAAGGATGATGCAGGGCTAACAGGAAAAGTATCATCGGGCGACACGCTCCAAATGGAACTTGCAGTCCGCTGGAAAGATCCAACGGACAACAACGGGCCATTGGCCCAGGCGCACGACTTTTCTTGGATACATGCTGTTGCCTCTGAGGGGGTAGTGACAGGGGTAAACGAACAACCCCAACCCTGGACAACCGACGATTTTAGACCGGGTCTGGAAATTCTCGGTGTTCATCGATTCGCCGAACATCAAACTACAGAGCAAAGTAAATTCTCGCCGGTCCAGGAACAAGTTTTTGGACTTTGCAGTTTCATTGTTGGAATGAGGGTTCCAGGACTGTCGTCCCTTTTTACCCGCCTGAAGACAACGTTTGTCAATGATCCGATAGCCACCGAGGAATTAATCTATCGGTTGACCCTACAAAGCTACGATGATAATTTTCGTATCCTTGAAATGCGACTCGACGTTGCAACCTCAAGTATGCAGCCCGTCGCCGTTTGCGAAATCCAATGCTACGTCCGTTTCCCAAAACTCGACCCGCAAGTTGCGATCTACGACGGCGATGTTCCCGAGGCACAAAAACAAGCCATGTCGGGAAAGGTTGCATTGGTCTGCGGGGCTAGTCGTGGATTGGGTGCCGAAATTGCCGCTGCATTGGCCGCCGTCGATTGTATCAGCTATTTGGCCAGCCGTAGCCGTTCAAAGAATACCGATGCACTGGTCGATCAAATCCAACAGCGCGGTGGAAAGGTCCATGTCCTACTAGGGGATGTCGGTGACCCAAAATGGTGCAAAGCCACAGCCGAGCAACTCCAAAGAGAGCATGGCCGACTGGATCTGTTGATCCTCAACGCCTGCGAATTACCTGAATTAAAAAAAATCGCAGAAGCCGATCCGCTCGATTCTGCGAACTACATCCATAGGAATGTAGCCCTGTACCAACAGCCTCTGATGCACTTGTTGGGACTAGTGAAAAAGTCCACTGGAACGATCGTCGCGATATCCTCCTCGGCTGTCGATGAAATCCCCGCAGGATTTGGCGACTATGTTTCGGTAAAACTGGCTCTTGAGGGATCTATTCGAACCGTTTCCAAAGAAATCGCAAATCTTCGATGCCTGATCGTCCGCCCTCCTCAATTGCAAACACCGTGGAATGACACGCCCATTCGGGCCGTCGGATCGGTGAGCGTACCGTCGGTAGCTTCAGAAATTCTAAAATCGGTCAGCCAAGAGTCATGGGATAAGAATCTTCGGTTCCTTTCGAAGTTTCCGAAACGAAAGCAGATCAAGAAGAGTCGCAAGATTGAAAGTGAGTTGGCATTGGTTGCCAGTTTCACACTCGATCCAATCCACCAAGGGTTTGAAGGGTGGAGCGAAGTGCTCGATCTGGGGATCGAGCCCAAAATCGCACCTTACGCCCAAGTTCTACAACAAGCGTTGGATCCGTCGAGCATCGCATCCCGATCCACTTCCGGTAGCGTGTTTCTGCTCCGAGTCGAAGACTTTTTCCATGAGCTACCCAAGGAATTTCTTTCATCCAGCCCGCAAATCGAACAGGTCCTCAAACAAAATGTGGCTGAGCTGACCGACGCGATGAAATCGCATCGAGCGATGGCCAAAGGACCAACTCTGATGCTGCTTTGTCCTTCGTTTGGCGAATCTGAAGCGGACTTGCTTTTTACACAAGCCGAGAAAGCGCTCGAGGAATCCCTCAAGGGGATCTCGGGGCTAACTTTTTGGAGATCCGATGCATTCCATTCGATGTATCGAGTCGATGATCGCGAAATACAAGACCGGTTAAGAGATACGATAGGACATATTCCTTACGTAGATGCCTACTACGACTTGCTTGCAACGCTTTGCATACGCTACTTGATGCGACGCCTCCAGCCACCAAAGAAAGTCGTTGTGCTGGATTGCGATAACACCCTCTGGCAAGGTGTGGTCGGGGAAGTCGGCCCTGAAGGGATAAGCTTCGAGCCTGCACATCATCGTTTGCACGAAAGACTAGGTGAATTGGCCGACAGTGGAATGCTGTTGTGCTTGTGTAGCAAGAATGAGCCTGAGGACGTCTGGGCCGTTTTTGATCAACGCCCCGATTTTGGCCTAAAGCGAGATCAGATTGTGGCATCGAAAATCAATTGGATGCCAAAAGGCCAAAATATCCAGGAACTAGCCAAATCGCTAAATCTTGGGCTCGATAGCTTTGTGTTCCTAGACGACAACCCAGTCGAGTGCGCTGAAGTACGTTCTACATGCCCGACCGTACTGACGCTCCAATGGTATCACGATAATGCGTTAGCAGAGCAACTGATCGATCACCTATGGGAACTGGATATCCATGGGACAACTAAGGAGGATCGCGAGCGGACACGCATGTACAGGGAGGAATTCCAAAGGCAAGAAGTTCAAGCCAGCGCGTCGAATTTCCAGGCGTTCATCGATTCCTTGCAACTGGTCGTCGATTTCACGGAGGTTACCGATGAGTTTGTTCAGCGGGCCTCTCAATTGACATTGCGCACCAATCAGTTCAATTTCAGCACCATTCGCAGAAACGAATCGGAAATTCTGAACTTGCAAAAAAATCCGAATGTCGACATGCGGATTGTCCAAGTCCGGGATCGTTTCGGTGATTACGGTGTCGTCGGCTTATTGACCGCAATCGATGAGCCGAACGGTTATATGGTGGATACGCTCCTCTTGAGTTGCAGGGTTCTGGGCCGAGGTGTCGAGCATCGCATCGCCTCGTACATCGCAACCTTGGCTCAGCAACGGGGAAATTCTTCAGTCCGTTGGATTTACAAACCGACCGAAAAGAACGCTCCGGCCAAGTTGTTCCTACAAAGAATCGCAGGCACCCAATCGCTAGAAAGCAATCCGACAGACATCACCATCCCGATTGAGCAACTTTTAGGATTGAAGTACCAAGCCGATCCGTCTTACGAACCCATCGAGGAATCGAGTTCAAAAGAGCCTAAGGCTAAGATCGAAGTATCTGTCGACCATCGCAAATCGGTTCGTGTTCGTGAACAGCAGATCAAGAAATGTGTCGAGGAGCTTTCCGATTGGGCGAACATTTCTAAAGTGTTCCGAAGGGAAGTCTCAACAGAAACAGTCGCTAGCGTTGCGAATGTCGATATTGAGGATCGAGTACTCGACACCTTCGGTAGCGTACTGGGAATTGAACCCCAGAGAGTCAAGAGTCTGGATCGACTCGATGCACTCGGGTGCGATTCTTTGCAAATCGTCGGCATCACAGTCTCGCTGACCAAAGTTTTTCCGCAACTGCCTCCCACGTTGCTCTTTGAATATCGGAGTGTTTCGGAGATCGTCGAGCAGATATCTCGGATCTGCAATCCATCACTTCAATCAACGCGACCTGCCTTAGACTTGTCGTCTGCCCGGGTGAGTGGCGAAGATACAGTCGATGCGAAAATCGATTCAGAGATTGCGATTGTGGGCATCGGGTTGCTATCGGCTGCCGGGGCAGATCAAGAGGCTTTGTGGAACTGTTTGCTGCAACGCAAGTCGATGGTAGTTCCATTACCTAAGATGAGGGATGGGTACATCGGGGAGATGGTATTGCAACATCCCTATTATGGGTCGTTGATGTCCGATGTTACAGGTTTTGATCCAGAGTTCTTTGGCATCTCTCCGCGCGAAGCTCAGTACATGGATCCGCAGATGCGCACCGTGCTGCAAAGCGCTTGGCATGCCCTTGAGGACGCAGGTGCATGGAGATCCAACTTCGATCGATCCATGGGTGTGTTTGTCGGCGTGATGTACCAATGCTACGGGCGCGTTGCCAACCAAATCGCCACGACCAATGCAAGCGTTTACCGATGCTGGGAAGGATTCGGAGTGGCCAATAGGCTCTCTCAGATCCTCGGAGTATCGGGCCCTAGCCTTGCTATCGATACGGCTTGCTCCTCGTCGGCGACGGCTCTGCATTATGCCGTGGAATCTTTACGCGATAACCTGTGCAATAGCGCACTTGTCAGCGGTGTGAATTTGATTCTCGACCCGAGTCGAATCGCGCAGTTGGACAATCTTGGCATCCTGACCCGCACCGGCAAGTGTGTCCCCTTCGGAGATCAAGCCGATGGTACTGTGATCGGCGAAGGGGCCGTAGCGGTCGTCCTCAAGAGACTTTCCGATGCTCTCAGGGATTCGGATCGTATTTACGCGGTCATCAAGGGAACAGGCCTAAGTGTTGGTGCCGGTAGCGTTGGATTCACCGCACCAAATCCGGTCGCACAGTCCCTAGCCATCCGAGCGGCCCTTGCCGATGCCCACGTCGACCCACGAACCATCGGGTATGTCGAAACCCACGGTACCGGGACTCAACTAGGCGACCCCATCGAAGTGCGAGGCCTTGAAATGGCCTACTGCGACCAAACCCTCTGGGATCCCGATATTCAATGCCAAGCTCACACAGGGATAGGTTCGATCAAGCCCAACATTGGACACCTCGAAGCCGGTGCGGGACTCGTCGGTGTGGTCAAGGCCGCTTTGCAGTTGCACCATCGGATGCTGCTGCCAAGCATCACTTCGGAAAAGCCAAATCCTCAAATCCCCTTCGGCAAAATTCCCTTCGAAATCCAACGCGATGCGAAATCCTGGGAACCGCTGAGCGTCTATCGAAAGAAAACACAACTTACTGAAACATTGCCCCGAAGAGCCGCTGTCAACTCCTTTGGCGTAGGTGGTTCCAATGCCCATATCATCCTGGAGGAAGCTCCTGGTGGGGGTTCTGCAACCCCCAGTACCGATCGAAAGACCGATCGATCGGCTCATCTACTGACCTTGCAAGCTCCAACCCCCGAAGGGCTTCGGCTCCAAGCGGCAACTTGGTCGAGTTTCCTCAAAGATCAAAACAGCAGCTCTATTGGTGATGCTCTCTATTCGAATCTCGTCGGCCGCAAGAGCTTTGAATACAAAGCCGCATTGCTGGTCGATGATCCCGGCAAGGCATCGATCGCGTTGGAACGATGGAGTCAAGGCAGCTCAGAAATCCTATGCGGAAATGGATTTTGGAAAAAATCCAATCGGATCGCCTACCTGTTCACCGGCCAAGGGGCCCAATACCCTGGAATGCTGCAGGAACTCTATCAGGAAAGTCCCCTGTTTCATGAGGCGGTCGATCAGTGCGCCAAGCAGATCGATCCGAAGCTCGATCATTCGATTCTCGACGTTCTTTTTTCGAAATCTGCAGATACCGATTCTTGGATCCACCAAACCAAGTACACGCAGCCGGCGATCTTTATCGCTGAGTATGCTTTGTACAAACTCCTTGAGTCCTACGGAATCGAGCCCGAGTTGGTACTCGGACATAGTATCGGGGAGATTGCAGCCTACTGCGCCACGGGTGGTTGCTCCTTGGCCGATGCGCTCGAGTTGGTACGAACTCGAGGCGACTTGATGCAAAACCTACCTGCAGGTGGTGGGATGGTTTCGGTGGCAGCTTCAGCGCAGAGCGTTGAAGCGATCTTGGGGGCAAGTCCCCTGGATCTTTCGATCGCCGCCTACAATGGCCCACAACAAACGGTCGTATCGGGATCGCTGAAAGACCTCGATGAATTTTCGAAACTTGCGGTTGCAACGGGGATCAAAACCCAATCGCTTAAGGTTTCGCACGCCTTCCATTCAAAACTCATGGAACCGATGCTCGATGAATTCAGAGCGATGGTTGCTAAGTTGGGATTAGGAGTTCCTCAGAAGGAGTTTGTTTCCACGGTCACTGCACAACCGATCCAGCAAGAATTAGCATCCTGCGATTATTGGGTGGACCAAGTCCGCAAACCGGTCCGATTTATGCAAGGGATGGAAACGGTTGCAGCTAGGGAGGTTTCCCACTTTTTCGAAGTCGGACCTCATCCGGTTCTAACGACGTTGGCCAGATCGATGGATCTGCCAAATACCGACGACTCCACACGATGGCTCTCTAGTACCCGTCGAGGTCAGAGCGATTGGTCTGTTCTCTTGCCCAGCATCGGTCAGTTGTTCGTCGATGGATATCCCATCGATTGGGCTAGAGCCGAGGCACCTTATTCAAGACATCGTGTAAGCGTACCGGGGTATTCATTTTCAAACCGTCGAATCTGGCTTGATGAAATCGACCAGATGATTCAACCCAGCGCCGGTATCAGGGAATCTTCGCTGGAGTACCAAGTGCGCTGGCAGAAAGCTTCGCTCGTAGATTCATCGCTTCCTACATCCAACAAACCATTGGGTCATCCGCTCCGTTGGCTGATCCTTTCGGTTGGAGATCCTGCACTGGCCAGAGGCTTGGACGCATCGGTCCGACAGCATGGAGATACGGCCCGTATGGTTTCTTGGGATCCACAGAATCGGCAGTGGGGTTTGACTTCGAGCGATTTTGCGGACCACCAGCGGATCGTACTTGTCGCAGGGGATCCTGGGAGCGATCTTGGTCCAAGCACCGACGTGCAGTCGCGTTGCGAAGTCCAAATCGATGCTTTTTCGCAAGCGATGGGATTAGCACGCCAGGCGCAAACTTCTATCGCAGTCGGCGCTAGTACTGTCGATTCCCAAACGAGTAAGGTTTTTTGGCTTTTAACCACCGGGGCAAGTTTGGTCGATCAGGATCCCTCTTTATCTCCGATTGCGTCAACCCTGTGGGGTGGAGCAAGAGCTGCCTCGATGGAGCTTCCGGAATTTTGGGGTGGAGCCATCGATTCGTCGAACAATCCTATCGCTCTTGAGACGGCCTACCAACTGATCGCTAAGCAAACTTTAGAGGATCAAGTCATCCTCTCGCAAGGTAGCCACTGGGTCCCCAGGCTCTTGCGGCTGGATGTGGCGGAATCCACAGCGAGATTGCCTTTGGGACGAAGCGTTTTGATCACAGGCGGTCTGGGTGCCATCGGGCTGCGACTGGCCGACTATGCAGTCGCCCAAGGAGCCACTGCAGTTTACTTAGTCGGACGCCGTGCACAGCCCTCCCCCGAGCAACAACAGCAACTCGATAGACTCGCGGCCAAGGGTGTTTCAGTCGAGTGGATCAGCGCCGATGTGGCCAGCGAGCAAGGGATCGGGAAACTTGCACAAGCTCTCCAGGGCAAGCCGATCGAAACGGTGTTCCATACCGCGGGTGTGGATTTTCTGTCACCGATTGCCGAATGGACTCGGGAAGATGTTCGTCGAGTGACTCAGGCCAAGATCCAGGGGACTTGGAACTTGCACCAGTGGAGTTTAAGCCAACCGATCAAGAGGTTTGTACTGACTTCTTCGATCGCTTCGGTTTGGGGGGCTCCGTCACGGTTTTTGTACGCTTCGGCCAATGCGTTCCTGGATGCAATGGGGCCACTGCGCAGGTCGCAGAACCTGCCGGTGACGGTTTTGAATTTCGGACCTTGGGCCAACGGTGGCATGGCCGACGAAGCCTCATTGTCCGAGTATTTGCGAGTAGGCATGCAGGGCTTAGATCCAGATCGAGCCATCGAATCAGTCGGGCGATTGGTCGATCAAGGGATTGCAAATGGGGTGGTGACCGACACCCGATGGGAACGTTTTGCCTCGGTGGTGTCGGCTCGCAGGGAGCGACCTCTCTTCGAACGCTTGCTAGATACTGGTTCGTCGAACGCCAGTGTGATTGAAGATCGATCCTTGTCGGCTGGACGATCGGTCACGAACCAATCCAACGAGCCATGGATATCGAGACTGGCAGTTTTGGATCCATCTGGTCAAGCGAGGGAGCTTGCGAATCTATTGCGAAAGGAGTTTGCTGGGGTCTTAAAATCGCAGGAGGAGAGAATTCCACTGGATAGGAATTTGTATCGACTCGGTTTGGATTCGATCACTGCTGTCGAGTTTTCAATGCGGATCAAGAAGGGGATAGGGGTTGCTGCTGGCAAGTGGCTTTCGGGCGAGCCGACGATGGAATCTTTAGCGAGTGGGTTGTTGAGTGGTTTGAATAACAAGCTCAACATGGCGACGGAGGGCCAGGATAAGACTTCACCGGATCGACCGGCAACGGCGCCTTGGGCTCGTGCGCTGAGCGAATCGGCCACGCAAGAGCAGAGGCAAGATCAGTTGTTAAAGCTGATTCAGGGGGAGCTTGAACGTTTTATCGGCAAATCGGCATGGCAGGTTACCCATCAGACACCGATGTCGGGTTTGGGGCTCGATTCGCTCGCTACGGTCGATTTTGCAACACAGCTTCGCAGGCAGTTAGGACTGTCTGCTCCACCTAGGCTCATGCAGTATGCGACATTAGGCGATTGGATTTCCACGGTCGTGGTCGATACCGAGCAACCTGCGCAGGTTGCACAGGACAAAGATGTGGATCTCTACGAGCCCTCGATGCATCCTGGGGTGATGGAATTCTGCAGGATCGGATGGCCACATCGCGATGCGACCACTATGCAGAAGCGTTGGGATTGGATGTTTATCGAATCGGCAAAACGATTAGGGGTAGCTCCGAAGGTATGGCTAGCTAGGGATTCGGGGCGGATCATTGGCCACATGGGAGCCCAATGGACTCGATTGAAAGTATCGCAAGAAGAGATTACGACGGCGTGGTTCGTCGACACGATGGTCTTGGATACTTATCGCTCGAAAGGGGTTGGGGCTCAAATTTTGCTTCAGGCCGAAGAGGACATGCCCATGGCTTTGTCGCTGGGGCAGACCGCCGAGGTTCGTCGTATTTTGGATTCGCTGGGATGGAAGCAGATCTGCCCGTTGAAGATCCACATGTTCATGAATCAGCCACGGAAGGTGTTCAAGGGAAAACTTCCGTTGGCGGCGGATTGGCTTGCAGCGGGGTATTTCGGTTGGAATCCTTCGCGGCAAAGGGGCTTGCAGGGGAGTAGGAACTCAAAAATTCGTTTACGCAGAGTGGCCCGTTTTGATTCGACGCATGATGAGTTGTGGAACCAGATGCGCCAAGGGGTCGCTTGCGCGGGAGTGCGCGATAGCGGTTTTCTGAATTGGAAGTACATCGAGCAGCAGGGTCAACACTACGATTGCTGGGAAGTATGGAATACTGACAAATTGATAGGTGTGTTGGTGACCAAGATTGAGGAGCCAAGCCGAGCGTATGGTTATCGGCGGCTTCACTGGGTGGATGTAGTGTGCCGTTTGGAGCCGGATATTTTGGACTTGGTGATCCATGGGTGTATTGCGAAATCGACCGAGTTGGGTGTTGATGCGATATCGGTTCAATTGACCCATGAGAGCATTGAGCAAAGGTTGGTGGCACAAGGGTTTGTTTCAAGGCCGCATTCGCGTTATTTGTATGCGTCTAGAGGGTTGGTTGAAACCTATCCCGGGTTGGATTCCTCGCGGTGGTTGGTGACTCAGGGGGATTCGGACATCGACCGACCCGAGTGAAGACTAGGTTGTTGTTAAAAGCGGAACGGCGCAAGCCGTCCGGTCAGGTGCTCTTTAGGTCGCTGATTTCTCCGAAATCAGTGGCAAGTGCTTTGGACCATGTTGACCAGATGGAACCACGCCTGATGCGTTATCAGATGATTTCGGAGAAATCATCTACATTGAGATCGATACCCGATTGTTTTTTAAGAGTCGTTGATTTCTCCGAAATCAGTGGCAAGCGCTTTGGACCATGTTGACCAGATGGAACCACGCCTGATGCGTTATCAGATGATTTCGGAGAAATCATCTAC
>JAGWZB010000157.1 GCA_018969045.1 Planctomycetota bacterium
TGCAAATCGTTTGCTGCCAGGCGGAAGCAGGTCCCAGCCAAGACTTCGATTGCCTATACAACACTTCAGGATCATTACAGGTGCCTCGATCGCGTTCCCCAGAAGATGTCCCAATCCGTACTCGGGACCTAAATTGCCTCCCTGAACACTCATCCACTCATTCCTCAATGGACCTTTGCCCGACATGTACTGCACGAATCTTACATCCATGCGCTGAACCCAAGCTCCCGAATCATCGATCAAGTAGGGGTATTTTCCTTTGTGCTTGACCAAGTGTTCAAGGGATATGTCTGAACCCTTCACTTTACCTAACCCAACCATATTCGATTGCCCTAAGCAGATAAAAACCTGGACGGGTTTGGTCATATCTGCTGGCTTGCCATCATGCTTAGGGATCGGCTGAACAAATTCTTGCCCATCGACCACGCCGCCAGCAATCATGCCAACAATCATAGTAGAACAGGTCGCCACGGATAGTAAAAGATTTCGAAGTAGCTGCATGATACTTGGTTCGACCTTGGTTGGACTTGTCCCATTCTCACCAGAATCGAAGGGAAGTGTTGCACCTAGCCGTTTCGGTTGACCCAATCTGTCGATCCTGGACCTGAGACGGCGCGGTAATCAAACAACAAAGGCTTGCTTCCCAGCATTGCCCAATCCCCCGCTCAAGTGTATTTCAATCTACTCGATTCCGGACACTCAAGCAACGTTTCGTATCGCCTCAACTCGCCTGAGACTTCGTCGTTTTCATATCCATCTGCTGCAATTACTCGCGGATTTCCCAAAGAACAATCGCGAGCGAAAAACCGTCCAGGATGCTGCACATGAAGTAAAAAGTACCGCATCGTGGGGAGCAATTATGGAGTCCAAATTCAGCCAGAGCAAAACACTTGCCTCATCGGCTTATTTTCTGGATGCCCCGCCAGAACTGGACTTATTACCAGCTGGACGACTTGCAGGCCCTTTCGAGGAAGAGCTGGTTCCATGGCTCTGCGATCTATTTGATGAGGGCTGCTTAGTCGAGCTGGACGAGGACATGGAACCAGAGGATCTGCCGCTGGAATCACGAAACTGTGTTCGCCCCGAGGAGGACTGGCCCGAACCTACCGTCCTACCGCTTGAATCTCGAAACAGAATTCTCCCATCACGTGATTCCTGTGCTTGCCCGATTGTACGTCCCGATTGGGAACGTATAACGGTATTACCTCCGCCAGAAGGATTGGAGTTGGTATTGGAAGATCCGAGGGTTTGTCCGCTAGAGTTTCGAAACGTAACTCGGTCACCTTGAATGGTTGCCGTACCTGTGGTTCGGCCACTTGCATCGCGAAATGTAATCCTGTTCCCAGTGCGTGTTGCACTGCCGGTAGTACGCCCACTTGCATCCTTGAAGTCGGACCGCTCCGATCCGCTGCTAACTGCAGACTGCCACTGCTTAAGCTGCGAGAGATCGGATCGCTCAGATTGCGCATTGGCAACTTTTGTGATGACGACTGCAAACAAAAACAGAGGTAGACAGTAGTTTTTCATCGCGTGATCTCCAGCAATCCGACCGTATCTGCAAGGGCTCTTTATCTGAAAACACTTCTGCTCATTTTGGGATGGATCGATGTGGCGATCAAGTCCCTGATGAGCACGTTTGATGTGTAAAAACACAGAAAGCTTGGGGATCGCCCAAACTATCTGTGTTTATTTCTTTTCTGTCAAACACCGATCCGATTAAGGACGGCGGGTTGCGATCCCCAATTGCTCTTCTTCTTCCTCAGGAATGATGATCCGAGGTGTAACGGTGAACATCAGGGTCTCGGTATCGCGACCGATGGCATTGTTCTTGAAGAGTCGGTTGATGTAAGGAATCTTCGATAGGATTGGAGTTCCTTTTTCGATTCGTTCTTCTGAGAGTCTCTTGATACCACCCATGAGGATGGTACCACCGTCAGGAACCGTAACCGTTGTACTTACACTAGTAAGCGAGAAGGATGGTTGCTGAACTGTGATGCCTTCTACGATCTCTTCCTCGTTGTTCCGCCCTGAGCTTGGCAACCCGTTGGATGGATTGAGAATGCTCGTTCCTGTCTTGGTGCTCTTTTTCCCTTGGAAGGTGAACTGTCGATCGGTTGCACCAAGTCTTGTGAACTGTGGCATCATGGTCAGCCGGACGAATCTCTTGTCAGGGGAAACGACAGGTTGAACATTCATTTGCGTTCCTTCATTGAGCACGACGATAATCGGACGTTGTCCGACAGCGAAGTCACCAACGATTGGTGCGTAACCTAGGACGAAGGGACGGCTGGTGGTGTCGTTGATGGTACCAAACTGGCCATCGAACATCGTGACCTTAGGTGCTTGTAGCACGTTGGATCGCTTGTTCCCTTGAGCAGCTTGAAGGAACAGGAACATTTCGATATCGCTAAGGATCGCCACACCGATGGTGCTACCTGCTCCGGGGTCGAATCCACCGAAACTAGGAATCGTCGTTCCGAAGCTGCCTTGGGTCAATCGGATGTCCAAGTCAGCCGTCGGTACTAGTGCATTTGGGTTTGAACTGGTGACGTCGGTTTCAACACCGATTGCGATCGATGGTCCTGAGTCTTCGCGTGGGATGCGGTTCCTGGTGTTATCATCCAACTGGATTTGGAAGTTGACACCCATCTTTTCGAAGAAGCTGTCGGATAGTTTGATGAATCGGACTTCGATCGTGACCTGTAGATTTTGCAGTGCACGAAGGCTCTTGAGCAGATCTGCGATCTGTTCGTGGGTTTCCTGAGGAGCGTTGACAATCAAACTCAAGTTTTGACGGAACGGACTCATGGTAGCGGTACCACCAGCGTTGAGCCAAACATCAGGCGAGATGGTTGTTTCAATCAGCTGCATAAGTTCCGAGAAGTTCGCCATCGAACCGCCACCCAGTACACCTGGGGTACCGTTGGAATTTACGGATTCATTTCCAAACATCGAAGACAGGCTACTGTTGGCTGCAGCCCCAGGTGAAACCCCGGCGAATTGAGCCAGTACGTTGGTGTTGGGATCGATGCTTGCAAGCCTGGTATTCCTGAGCGCCATCGCATCTTGCTCTTGAACATTGACGGCCACAAAGCTGTCTTGGGCTTGATAGGCAGCCTGCAACGCACCACCCATTCCGGTGTTGTTGTCCGAGATGAAGTTAGCGATCGGGATCACAAGATCTCGCACCGAGTAGGTCTTGCTGTACATCTCTTGTTGCATGAACCGTCGGCTCTGGATCTTGACCACTTCGTTCTTGACGACATAGGTCAAGTTCAAAGGTTCAAGCATGTTTTTAAGGACATTTTTGAGCTTGATTCGATTTCCACGCAGATCCAAAGTGATTGGTTGATCGGATCTGAGTCCTTCCTCTGCGATCGATGGTTCGTCGATCAGGATGATCAAACCAGTCATTTCCGAGATGGTTTTCAATGCGTCGGCCAGAGGGCGTTCCTCGAACGAAGCCGAGAAGGGCTCTTCTAGCAGTTCAAGTATTTGACGCTCTGAGGGTTGCAGTTTTAGCGATTCGTCATTGTATTTGTCGCGGTATTTCTTAAGGTCATACCACTCCTTCACAGGTGGGAACTGGAGAGGTTGATTGTCGGTAAGGTAGGTTGCCGAAGCTCGCTCTGCGTCGGTGAAGCTATTGACCAAGGCTTCTTCTTTCATAGCCTGGATCTCTTTCTGCTCAGCGACGCGGCGTTCGATCACCGAACGTCCACGCATCAGTGCAGCGATTTCCGAGTTCGGTTTGATCTCTTCGACTTTTCGAGCGATTACCTCAGCTTCCGCAAATCGCTGATCATCCATCAACTCGTTGTATTGGTCGACCAAGGTCTGGACTTGAGCGTCTTCCTTGGCTTGCATCGACTCATCCAAGCTGTTTCGATCTTCGATTTGCTTGTTGCGTTGATCCAGTTCGATCGAGGAACGGTTGGTTTCCATCCACGATTCAACGTTTCCAATCACGCGATCTACCATCGCTAGCATCTGCTTGCGATAGGCACCATCGACATCCGATTGAGAAACTCTCGTTCTTAAATTTTTGAGTCGGTCGATGGATTCATAGGGCTTGTCGTTGACCATCCGCTCCGCATCAGCAATTTCGCCTGAAACCTCAGCGAAAAGTCGCTGTTTCCGTTGGATGGCTTCTCGATCTTGAGTTGGCATCGCCGAGACCGCTTCAGGCTCCGAACGACTTTGAAGGTAAGCGAGCTTGTCTTTGAGTTGAACGCGAGCGTTCGCATCAAGCTCGTCCTTCTTTTTCCAAGCGTTGGTGAAGCATTGTTTCGCTGTTTCGCGGTCATCGCGGGCCAAAGCTTCCAGACCCCGCTCGTACCATTGCGTTCCAGAGATTTGGCTTTCGGACGCAGCAACACTTTCTTGGCTGCCGGCCATCGCAACCTTAGATCCGTCAACGGTTGGTTGATACAACCCTGATTGGACCGGATTGGTTTGATCCGAGAGGGCACCTGCCGTGGCGACACGATTGGCCATCGGAGCTGCCAGTGGGCTACCTGGATTTTGCGGAAGGGCTGCAACGGTTGATTTTGGATCTAAACCGCGCAGTCGCATGGCTCGATCGATTTCCATGGCCACTTCGCGAGGCTTGATGGTATTGGATGCGAATTCGGCATCGGCGACTTTCAATGCCAAGGCTTGATCCATCCAACGTTTGGCATTTACTAAATCCCCTTTTTGGAGGGCTAGCTTGGCTTGAGCCGCAAGTGCAAGGCATTGTTCCTTGGAAGTTGGATTGGCACTTGCAGGTGGAACCGCCGTTGAACCAGGAGCCGATGAGAGCAATCCAGCAGCTGGTGTCGGGTTCGGTTTGGCCTGAGGCAATGGGGGCAAGAGCCCTTGCTGTGCGCTAACTCGCTCAGACGTAGTCGAGATAGCAACCATGACTCCAGCCGGAACCATTGCGGGTATCGTTGCTGCAATAGACGGCCAAGAAGCTGCGTAAGCCACAGTCAACAGCCGAAACGTCCTGAGGGGATTTACAGATTTCAACGCGACACTCCTTATCGCTAATTCGGAAGCCCAACACATCGGTGGGAATACTATTCTTGACTCGGAATCTACAAGCTCAAATTTTAGTCAGAACGAAAAATTACTCGAAATGGTAAAATAGGAACTTTCGGAACTGTTTATCTAGCTTTCGCAACTTCACTGGCTTGACAAATAGCTTTGCTCGGTTGGATTGCTCAAAAGGTTTGAGGAACTCAACGAAGAATCGTCCCACCCATGGTTTGCTGTGGCCCTGGTTGGCTAGCTCGTATCAAAATGGGTGGATTGGTAGTAACTGGAATACCCGTTGGATTTACTGGGATTGGAATCACATTACCCGATGCTGTTCGGTTCAATTTTCCCAGTGCAATTGCTGTGTACTGATTGACATCCCCTCCACCGTCATAGACCCAAGCATTCCAGGCTGATTGAAGATCACCCAGCTTTGGATACCCATATACGGTGCTGATGGCGTACACCCAATCTTCGGTTTGCATACCTCGTTCGAGGAACTCGACAAACTTTCGGGGGCCAGATTGGGCGATTAGAAACGCGCAGAGGCTGTAGCCTTGGGCATACAGGGGCATCATATCCGGTGGATATTCCCTCATCGCAAACAGCTGTATAAAGGGGATACCCCGGTTCTCGGTGAGAAACTTGACGAGCATCGTATCGTGCTTGCTTCTCTCACTGATGTGTTCAACCGTTGTGCAGGCCCCTTCGTCAGCCCATCTTGGAACTGGTTTGCCGGTGGCTGCAAAATGGGTCGCTAGAACTGTATGGGTCATTTCGTGGGGGAGGACACTGTCGAGGATTCGCTCTTTGGTACCGCTGACGACCATTTGGATCGAGCGAATTCCACCTCCCATAAGCGTGTACTTGGTCTCTCCGCTTGCCGGCAGATTGGGACTGGAGTTGACCACCAGTGGAACTTTCTCGTTCCAGGTTGCCAAGTCTCTACCTAACCAGTGGGTAGCTAGATGAGCACGCCAAGCTTCTGCCATTGCAGCGACTTGGGTGGCGAATTCAGGATCTTGGCAAGTTACTTTGAAATGTTGGGTCTCGACCAGGAATCTATGGCCCATGACCGGTGGATTTACCGGAGGCGAGACAATCGGCAAGCCGTTGGGCACGATGTTTCTTGGCGTGATTTGTTGCCCGTTGGCTTGGGTGACCAAGGCACCGGTCAAGCCCAAGCAGGCTAGGCCAAACGCCCAGCAAAATCGCTTTGCATCCATGCTGTGGTGTCTTTCGAGGAGTCATGGGGTGCTCCGCATGCTTCCTGCACGCTTGAGAACCCTGTGGGTCGGGAGTCTAAGAAACCACAGCGATGTTTCTCCAGTCCAATCCAATCAGAACCCAAAGAAAACGTTAGAAAAATGCTTCGTGTGCTAGCATTTCAGGTTCATTGGTAACAGCATGCTTCGAGCATCTGGAAGGCTTGTGCATGACCGGCGACATCATGAACACGCACGATTTGGATTCCTTGTAAGCATAGTGCCATCGATACGCCTAGAGTCCCGGGGTCGCGTCCAATGTCTTTATTGCCGAGTACTTTTGCGATGAAGCCTTTCCGCGAGTGGCCGACCAAGAGGGGTCTCCCCAATTGATGAAAGATTCCAACAGATCGAACAAGTTGTAGGTTGTGATCGTGGAGTTTCCCGAACCCGATGCCTGGATCCAAACAGATTCGTTCCGGCAGGATGCCGGCTGATATCAGATGGCGATCGCGATCTCTGAGGTAATCCAAAATCTCGATGGAGCAATTGTCGTAAGTGGGATTATCTTGCATCGTTTGCGGGGTGCCTTGGCGGTGCATTGCGCAAACACCGGCTTGGCTATTGGAAGCAACGCGGATCATTTGGGGGTCGGCTTCTAAACCTGACACATCGTTGATGATTTTAGCTCCCAATTCGATGGCAGCTTGCGCGACAGCAGCTTTGGTAGTATCGATTGAGATCGGAATACCGATGGTTCCTTGCAGTCGTTCAAGAACGGGGGTAATACGAGCAAGCTCATCGGATTCGTTGACCGGTTGGCTGTAAGGGCGAGTGCTCTCGCCTCCGATGTCCAAGATATCCGCACCGGCATCTTCGAGCTGCTTAGCTCGGTCGACAGCAGATTGCACGGTGTAGAAACTACCGCCGTCGGAAAAACTGTCGGGCGTTACGTTCAAAATGCCCATGATCAGCGGAGTGTTTCGGAAGCCAAGGACATGATCTTTGATTGCCCAAGTTTTGGCTCGATTTACAGGCACGCAGTAATGTGCAGTTGTCATGTTGTTTTTGTCGTTGTGAGCGGATGTTTGATCGATATTCACTGGTAATTTGGAGTCGGTGGTCGATAGGAATCGATATCGATGGAGCGAAACCATGCGATGGTTTTCTCCAGGCCTTCTGGCAACGAAGTGCTAGGATTCCAGCCCAGATGTTTCCGGGCTAAGGTGATATCCGGTTGCCGACGAGTCGGGTCATCCGCGGGCAAGGGCATGTGAACAATTTGGGATTTGCTTGCGGTAAGCTCCAGCGTTATGTCCGCAAGTTCGCGAATTGTGAACTCATCTGGATTGCCGATATTGATCGGTCCGGTCACACCCTCTGTGTTCATCATGCGAATGATTGCATCAACAAGATCATCGCGGTAACAAAAAGAGCGAGTTTGCTGTCCGTTACCAAAGAGTGTGATAGGTTCGTTTTTTAGGCATTGCCTGATGAAATTGGATACGACCCGTCCATCGAAGGGGTGCATTCTTGGGCCGTAAGTATTGAAGATTCGGATGATGCGGATATCGACTTTATTCATTCTTGCGTAGTCCATGAACAGAGTCTCTGCGACTCGTTTTCCTTCGTCGTAGCAGGAACGAATCCCGATTGGATTGACGTTTCCCCAATAGCTTTCGGGTTGCGGATGGACCTGAGGGTCTCCATAGACTTCACTGGTGCTAGCTTGCAAGACTCGTGCTCCGCATCGTTTTGCCATCCCTAGGACATTGGTGGCACCAAGCACGGACGTCTTTACCGTTTTGATCGGATTGTATTGGTAATGTCCGGGTGCTGCCGGGCAGGCAAGGTTATAGATTTGGTCGACCTCCATAAAGATTGGCAGGGTGACATCATGTCGAATCAATTCAAAATTCGGCTTGTTTAATAGATGGAATACATTGGTCTTTTGCGATGTAAAAAAATTATCCAAGCACAACACGTCGTGTCCTTGATCCACCAAACGTTCGCACAGGTGTGATCCGAGAAATCCTGCGCCACCCGTGACCAGAATACGTAGAATTTTCCTGCTCATCGGTTTCTCCAATTGGAATTGAATTCAAGGGTCTACTGCTGGAGTAGACCAAGGACAACGGGTACTGGCCGGACGCCGGTCGGATCGCTGGGACGATTGGCGGCGGTAAGTTCCGACGTGTTATTGAGGATCCACATGGAGGAAGAGCCACCGCCATCGAGGTTGATTCCTTCACTGCATCCGCTTTCTAGAAGTAAATTAGCTAGTTCTTCTTCGCTGACTCCCTCGCTATATCCTTTTTGCCGACCATCGACAACGATCCAAACGAACTTTTTGGAGTCCTGCGAAAGCCCGACGGCAGTACGAGGGTGTCTGACTTGGCTAGGTTCGACAAGAACTTTGGCGTCTTTGAGGATGCCCCGAAATCCAGAGACGGCCCACTTGGCCTGGATACCTTTCTCCAGGAGTTCTTTTTCTGAGGCGATCATCCCCATTTTTAATTGATTCGAGTTATCGAGCCAGACCGACCAGTATCCGCTTTGAGGTGGACTGATCAATCGACCGGACTGGGCGACCCAACCAGAAACATCTGCCGCTTTGCCGATCGAGTATCCGGGTTTTTTGCCTGTTGCAGGATCGGTGAGCATGGCCCATGCAGCCGTGTTGATCGCTGCGATCGCTCCGGCTCGTTTGGCAAGTTCCCTTGGGTGCTCAAGTGCAACTTCGGCTGGTCCATCTCCGTCTGGATCATCTCCTGGGATTACGGCAAATGCCAAGTTGGAAGAGGATAAGTCCATCTCAAGCACGTGGATATGCAATGGCCTGGGCTCTTGTCGAACCTTGTGCTCGTAGCGGACCCCGTCGGGCAGTTTCCACTGCTCCAGGTTCGATGGAACACCGGAATCATCTTGAGCCAAGCAGCTTGGAAGATGCCAGCAGGATAGAATCGTTGCAAGACTCAAGATCGTGATTCGAGTAGGCATGGTTTTAAATTTAGGGTTGAAGGTTTGGTTTACGGTGTGCGGCCATGAATTTGAGTTGTTGGTACATGGTCTGGACGATTGGAGCGGTGAATCCACATCGCTGGGCTTCCAGTAGTGCATTGCCGTAGATCGCTTCGACTTCGATAGGCCGACCGTTGAGAAAGTCTAATCGCATGCTGCTATCGTATGGGACCATATCGTCGGTGTGGTCGATTACCCAATCGACATAACTGGGCTCAATCGGGCAGCCCGCGGCCATTGCGATCTGGCGAACCTCCTGGCTGATGCGTCTAGCCAACAGACGTGAGTCCGGATCGTTCATGATCGCATCGGTGGAAGCATTGAGCAACACGGACAATCCGTTGAAGGGGATGTTCCACATGAGCTTCTTCCATTTGGTCGTTGGTAGATCGTCTGTCAAATACGCTTCGATTCCCGAGTCGACTAGGTCCGTGAGGATTCGCTGTAGCGATTCGGGTGAAGGACCAATCCCTTTTCCATCGATGCCTCGATACGCACCAAAGACGATCCGGCCGTAATCTAAATGTCGAATATGGCCTGGCCCGACTTTGTTCGAACAAAGGAAGCAGCATCCACCTGCCACACGCGAGTGTCCGACGATCTGGACCGCTGCTTGCTCGACGTTCAATCCATTTTGAAGCACTAACACGATGGAGTTGGCGTTGAGGATGGGAGTGAGCAAATTCTCAAGCAAGTGGTTTTGAGTGCTTTTGAGTCCGATGATCACCACATCGCACTTGGGCATTGCCTCTGGACGGTCATACGCGTTGACACTAGGCAGGTGGAAATCACCTAACTTGCTATCGACCCTAAGGCCATGCGTAAGTACGTGTTGGTAGTCGCTGTGAAAGAGAAAATGGACATCGAGTCCCCGTCGAGCCATCAGCCCACCGTAGAATCCTCCCAGTGCTCCGGTCCCAAGGACCCCGTACCTGATGCTCATCGGCCACCTATCACGAGAGTTGCTGATCCTCAAGAACGATGACCCATCGGATCGTTCTTATCTATCTGTCCATCTTACCATCCTGTCCCGATTCGCTAAACCGTCATGCCTACAGAATTCGTGAAAGGGTGTTCATGATCCGGTGTTCATCATTCAGGGGGACGTTTGGCAAGCCACCATCGGCCTGGGGTAAAGAGTCGGAACAAGAAACCAAGCAAGCACGACAGGGATATTAAAATCGTCCCGGTCATGGCGGTTAGAAAAAATCCTCCCCAGAAACCGGTCTGTGGACCGCGTATCAGGTCCGAAGTGGTCACATTGGCTAGACGGAGAAAAGCAATCGAATACA
>JAGWZB010000158.1 GCA_018969045.1 Planctomycetota bacterium
GCATTCTCTAGCAATTCCTCTAAGGCCTTTTTAGTGTAACGTCGGTAATGTCCAGCGTGAACATCTTCCTTTGACCAAAGCCAATTAAGCGAAGGAACCGTCAGGACAAGGAATTTATCATTTTTTTGGTACTCATGGATTTTCTGTAAGAAACCAAGATCGTCTTTGATGTGCTCCACAACATCAAATAAACCTACATGGTCTATTGACTCGGTAACGAATCCTGCGTCCTTCAGCGTGGCTTGTATCACATGCTCAACCCCTCTTTGTTTTGCGTTAATTGCTCCTATCCGTCCCGGCTCCACTAAAACACAGGATGCTCCATTATCAATCAAATATTTAGAAACGATGCCGTTGCCTCCTCCGATATCGAATATGCTATCGAGCGCATCAAATTTTCTGTAGAGCTCGCAAATCAAATTGTTTTTATGTCGAAACCAATAGGATTTATCCTCTAATTCAAAGCAAGTCTGATTGCCGTCTTCCGGATAGGAGATTACTTCATTTGCTTTCGCTACCCAGATACCTTGTGGATCTAAAGTTAATAACGGTGCTGATTCTTGTATATTAAAAAAGTCCGAGCTCATTGTTTTACCTCTAGTGAGCCTCGGTTAGCGACGATCCCGAAGAAGGTATTGCAAGTACTCAGCGTACTTACTCTTGCCCATGGCCTTGGATAGCTCTTCCACCTGGGCCGAGGTCAACCAACCATGGTCCCATGCGATCTCTTCCAAGCATGCAATTTTCAAACCTTGTCTCTCCTCAAGGGCTTCAACAAAGTTACTCGCTTCAATCAGGCTCCTGTGCGTGCCAGTATCCAACCACGCAAAGCCACGCCCGAGCGGTTGAACCCTCAAATCACCGCGTTTCATGTAAACCCGGTTCAAGTCCGTGATCTCCAATTCTCCACGAGGTGAGGGCTTTAGATTCCTCGCAATTTCGCAAACATCCGAATCGTAAAAATACAACCCTGGTACGGCATAGTTCGATCTGGGCTTTGCTGGTTTCTCCTCAAGCGATCGTGCGATCCCCGTCTCGATATCGAATTCCACCACACCGAATCGCTCGGGATCTCGCACAGGATACGCAAATACCGTCGCACCCGATTTCTGCTCCCCGGCTCGCTTGAGCAGTGGCTTGAATCCCTGTCCATAAAACAAGTTGTCCCCCAAAATCAAACAACTCGGGTGACCGTCGATGAATTTCTCACCCAAAACAAACGCTTGTGCTAACCCGTCCGGACTCGGTTGCTCACAGTACTCAAACGACATGCCAAACTGAGAACCATCTTCAAACAATCGACGAAACGCGGGCAAATCATGCGGCGTCGAAATAATCAAAACCTCCCGCATTCCCGCAAGCATCAACACCGAGAGGGGATAATAAATCATGGGCTTGTCGTATATCGGAAGCAATTGCTTCGATAACGCCTTGGTTACCGGGTGAAGTCGCGTGCCACTGCCACCGGCTAAAATGATCCCTTTTCGACTCATCATCTACTTCTCGAAATAAAAACCTGAGATTATCGCCAAGGCCAGCACGATTAAGTTAAACCCTGACGCTCAAGCTTGTATTGCCCCGATAAGATCGACTGCCACCAGGCTTCGTTGTCCAAGTACCACTTGACCGTTTGAGTAAACAACTCCTGGTGGTCGTGGTTCGGCTCCCAGCCAAGTTCCCGCTTTAGTTTGCTTGCATCGATCGCATACCGCATGTCATGCCCTGGCCGATCCGGTACGTAGGTGATCAATTCTTCATACTTTTGACCACGCTCTCGGGGCCTCAACCGATCCATGATTCGACAAAGCAATCGAACCAAATCGATGTTCTTCAACTCGTTGTTACCACCTACGGCATACGTCTCCCCTACTTGACCCCGCGACACCACAATCTCAATCGCTTTGCAATGATCCAACACATACAACCAGTCGCGGACATTCTCCCCCTTGCCATACACAGGGATTGCTTCCTCCCTAATGCACTTGAGTATGACAACCGGAATCAGTTTTTCAGGAAACTGAAATGGCCCATAGTTGTTCGAGCAATTGGTGATCAAAATCGGTAGGCCATAAGTATGCCACCAAGCTCTCACTAAGTGATCTGAGGCAGCTTTACTGGCCGAATACGGCGAATGAGGATCGTAGGCAGTTGTCTCGCTAAAGTAGCCTTCGGCCCCCAAAGATCCAAACACCTCGTCGGTCGAGATATGCAGGAATCGAAACCGCTGCTTCAGAGACGAATCCAACTCTCGGTAGTAACCAAGGCTTGCTTGAAGCAACTGATAAGTCCCAACAATATTGGTTTGGATGAATTGACCAGGACCGTCGATCGACCGATCCACATGACTCTCAGCGGCAAGATGCAACACACAATCCAGAGCATAGCTTTTCATCACTCCGAGCAAATCGTTGTCACCGGCGATGTCGAGTCTTTGAAACTGGTAATTCGGCGAGGATTCCAGATCGCTCAGCGACTCAGAATTCCCTGCATAGGTCAACGCATCCACATTGAGAACCTGATGCCCCTGGGCGATCAAGTGCCGAACTAAGTTCGATCCAATGAAACCAGAACCACCCGTGACTAAACAATGCATAGTTTTCGATTTTGTTTATGAGTCGCCCTAAGCCTATAAGCCAAACACATTTTTAGGACGATAAAAAAGTGCAGTGCTCCATTTGACAACGCGACTAGGTCCCATCCCCCAAAAATCTAAACGCTTGAAGCCTTGATCGATCAAGAAATCATAGCCCCTTTGATACTCCGCTCGCTCGGCATTGTCCCAAAGAATCACGCCGTCGTCTTTCAACGCCCCAACGCCTTGCAATGCACAATTGACACGATCTCTGCCGTCAATCATGATCAAGTCGAAACGTTTTTCTAGACGCAGTGGAGTCCTGCAATAATCCCCGTCCTCTTTTAATTCAACTAGGTGCAAAGCAACATTCTTTGGAACTTTGGGATTTAAATCTTCATACCATTTAGGAATGTGCTCGACGGAATCTACGCTCGCAGTCCGATCGGCCCACCAAAAGGTAGACCCTCCACAACCATATTCAAAGACCGTCATGTCTGGTCGGAGTCTCTGTTCAAGAAAATCGATAGCGGGATAAGTAATCCATGGTAATGGTTTTCCCCCCGGACCAATCGACTTGTTTTGATTGAAGCTATCGAACCAGTTCCACTCGCGTAGATAACCCCATCTCCAAACATAGTAGATTGGGTAGACCCCTAGGGATCGCATGCACCAACGTACACCAGACTTCAGACCTGAAAAAGCCATCTTCAGACTACTCTCATCAAGAATGCGAACGAAATCGTTTCCCTATGCTTTCACCACGGTCGCAATGGATTTAAAACCCTTCATCGCATTCCTAGTGTCGACGATCAAAGGAGCCCATAGACCAAGCCGCTGGTAGTCGACATTCTGATGGGCTGTGGCAATCAGCACCGCGTCAAAACTAGACACCGTCTGCTGATCCCACGAAACGCACTTGGTTCCAGCCCAATGGCCATGCTCGCGGCTTGGTCGTATCACCGGGATGTACGGGTCATAATAAGACACTTGGCAGCCCTTGGCCTTCATCTTGTCGAGCAACACATAGCCAGGGGACTCTCGATCGTCATCGACGTTGGCTTTGTAAGCCAGTCCGACAAGCAGAACTTTGCTCCCTCGAAGTGGTTTGCCGACGTCGTTTAGCGCATCGGCCAGTCGGTGGATCACCCAGTCAGGCATCGCTGTGTTGACCTCGCCCGCCAATTCGATGAACCGAGTCGACATCCCGTACTCCCGGGCTTTCCAAGTCAAATAGAACGGATCGATCGGGATGCAATGGCCGCCCAAACCAGGTCCTGGATAAAACGCCATGAACCCAAACGGCTTGGTCTTGGCCGCCTCGATCACTTCCCAAACATCGATCCCCATCGCGTCGTAGACGACTTTCAACTCATTGACCAGGGCGATGTTAACCCCTCGAAAGATGTTTTCAAGGAGTTTGGTCGCTTCGGCAGCCCGGCAACTCGAAACCGGCACAACGGTGTTGAGGGCCGAACTGTAAAGTTCGCTAGCTCGCTTGAGGCATTCGGGAGTCAGTCCACCGACGACCTTAGGGATCTTGGCCACCACGCTATCTGGATTGCCAGGATCTTCGCGTTCGGGAGAGAACGCCAGATGGAAATCAGACCCGGCCTTGAGCCCCGAACCGGATTCGAGCACTTGGAGCAGGTCCTCGTCGGTCGTGCCCGGGTAAGTCGTCGACTCAAGAACAACAAGCATCCCTTTTCGAAGGTGCGGCGCGATGGCTTTACCAGTAGCGATGATGTAGGAGATATCTGGTTCGCGATTCTTGTTCAGCGGCGTTGGAACGCAGATGACCACGGCGCGGCAAGAGCTGACTTTGGAAAAATCCGTGCTAGCCAAAAACCTACCGGCCGACACCTCGGACGCAACGGCTTCCGAAGGGATATGATGGATGAAGCTTTCACCCCGATTGAGCTTCTCGACCTTGGCTTGGTCGATGTCCAACCCTACGACATGGCTCCCTTTTCGACAAAACTGCAGGCTCAAGGGGAGCCCAACATAACCGAGACCTACAATGGCAATTGAATTTTGCATGGGTGAAAGCGATCGCGCAGACCGCCCGAAAAATCAAAGGACAGATGACGGAAACAATTCAATCAAGTTGGGATGTCAAAGCGGAAAGTCAGGTGCTGAGCTGCCTCAACAAAGCGCGCAGCTTCGCTTTCGTGGGTGACGCCAGATATCGAACTACCAAATCATAAACGCAGCTTTTCAGCAACCAGCACGCTGGAGAACGACCTGGCATTAGGATTTCAAATACAAGCGTTCGGAACATCGTTGGGCGAGCGGCTGTTCACCACGAGCATTCAGTTTACATCCGCATGTTGCAGTGGGAAGGTGAAAAAGAGTAAATTCCGGTTCCCAGTGGGAAGACAAATGCCAACCATAGTGGGGGACGTTGAGAATATGCCACGTTGGCGGAATTTGCGGGTCCGATTTGGCTCAGGGCGATCGCCAAGTTGATGATTTCGTACCACAGAAATGTGGTTAAAGCAAGCGGTATTCACCCCAACGATTTCGTACCCGTGCTCAGGGAAACCGTGCTCGTAATCGAAAAACTCTTAAGGCCAAATACTTGGACTTGGATCGACGCAGAATTTCAATACCCTGGTCGATCGAACCCCACTGGACGGGATCGAGAACAATCACGATCGTGATCGGTATTAAGAGAATTTTGAAACAAAATCCCTGAAGAGCTCCAGAGAAATCCAAAAAAGACCTGAGCAAGCGATACGACTCACCTAGAAAGGTTTAAGGTTTCCGTACAGCAAAACTCTGCCGGCAATTAATCGACCGAAGGGGCCCGGTGTTCTGAGGATCGTTCGGTCAACCTTGGCAATGAAAATAGATCCTTTGGGAACCACTCGAGAAACAGCAAAATTGAAGAAGTCCATCCGGACATTGGCTCCCATGTGCGCGGTAATCAGCTTCAAATCGTCCTGGGAGAGCTTTTTCTCATCTTCCGTTGTGTAGTCTTCCAGCGGATTTCGATAAATTTATTTCCGCATTCTAGGATAAATGACCTTGTCGATCCAGTAACTGCGCCTAATCCCTTCAACCAGGGAATGGGTGTATATATCATTAGCAATAAACGTAGCTTTAGGCTTTGAAACCCTGCAAATTTCCCTCATGCAACTTTCAATTTCAACATGGTGTAGTATGTCTCTTGCAATGACAACATCAAAAGCCTGTTCTTGAAATGGGGTTGTTTCTGCAGGAGACAACCTGAAGTCAATTTCAAGGCAATTGGCGTCGGCTCTTCGCTTGGCAAGATCCAATGACTCGGGGCTGATATCCAACGCCGAAACTTTTGCGCCCATTTTGGCGGCATACATCGCATCGTCGCCAAATCCACATCCAATTACCAAGACTTTTTAATCCTGGATATCGCATTCTTTGATTTTGGCGAACATTTTCCACGTAGAATTCCACCACCTGCTTGCCGGGTTATCAATCATCTTCCAGGAGATAGGTGCAAAATACACCTCCTCAAACTTAGCAGCCCTTTCTCGATGAAACTTAGCAGCCCTTTCTCGATGGTACTCTACCTCTCGCAATTGCCTGACAGCTGATGAAGGCTGGCTTGTCGAATGAATAAGTTGCTTGGCTTCTGAGTTTCGGCCAAAGGTAGATCAGTAGGCTCCAGTCCGATAAGTTTGTATCATGGAAGTACCGAAGTCAACAAGCTGTGCAGAAATCCGCAAGCCAGGTCCTCCACCCACCGGTTCAAAGGCAAGTGGCTATTGTCGCGCTAGTCGAATCCCTTCCCGCCAGGATTGACCTAGTATCCCAAGAGTTTAATCGCTGAGGTATCGAAAAAAGCCATTCTACTGAACGTTTTTAAAAGGTATCATGGGCGAAAATTCCATCGGAAACCCAGGCACCCCATGCTTACCTCAACAAACTATCCACCCGCCGGCGAATCGATGGAGCCATCGAAATATCGTGTTTGGAGCCTAGCCGTCGTGGCACTGCTTGCTGTGTCACTTGCGGCTCCCTCCGTGCTTATCGACAAAGAACCGTACAACTTCGACGAAGCAGCATTCCTGGCGACCGGGACTTATTTCTCATCGGCCATTGGAGATCTCGGGGGTTTTCTGAGCGATCCTGCCGGGTGGTCCAAGGACTATTACAAGCAGTATCCAGCCATCTCACTAAGGCGTCACCCCCCTTTGTTCTTCCTGTTCGAAGGGATAGCATACAAGCTCTTTGGCACCAGTTTCATCGCAGCCCGTCTGGCCTTAATGTCCTTTACTGTCGCGATGTCTACAGGTTTTTTCCTGGTAGCGCATCGATATTTCAAGGATTCGGCACTAGCCGTCGCGGCAACCTTGTTGCTTCTGGCCGTAACTTGCCGAGTTCCATCGATTCAGGAGGTTTGGCTCGATGTCCCTACCATGGCTTGGACGATCTGGGGTCTGCTTTTCTGGGATCTCTGGAGAACCAAGTCAAATAGCGTGTACGGATTTGCATTCGCATTATGCTGCCTGTGTGCGCTCTACACCTATCAGCTTTCCCTTTTCATGATCGTCGCGATGTTGGGCATCGCCGGCCTGTTTTGGATGTGGCCAAAGCTGGACTTGTCGCAATCGAGCGATCCCAAGCCTTTTTCGCGGTACCTGCTGGTAACTCTTGGTTTTTTGATCGTGCTCCTTCCGCTGGTCATTTTTACCGTGGTGCTCGGGAAGGATCAGCTACAAGTCGCTGCGGGGGGGCAACTTGAGGAGTACGCAAGGTTTAGTAAAGCCAACTCCACATTTTCAACAGATAATCTGCTGTTTTACGTCAAAAAACTCAGTCGAATATTCCCCATAGCGTTGGTGGGAGTCTTTTTTTTCGTTCTGTCGCGGGTCACTCGACAGCGAAAGATCCAGGGACTCGATAGTGTTTTGCTAGCTGCAACCCTAATCACCTATGCCGGATTCACGATCGTTTCTAGTGGCGGTACCCGATACGCTTGGTACATCGTCGTTCCTACGGTGCTGTGGGCCACCGATTGCCTAGGTTGGATCGCTGGTCGTATCGTCCCTAAGATATGGCAACCGGTTCTGTGCATCGCCTTTGCGAGCTTGTTGCTGGTCGAATCAGCAACCCGCGACTACAACAAACGTTTCATCACCGAACCGGTCGATATGCAGCAAGCGTTCGAGTTGGTCAAAGGAAGAAAGAACCTGCTGTACTCTGGAACCTTTGACGCTAGGTTTATTTTTACCGTCAGGAGCCAGGATCCCCTGAGGCAGTACCATCTATTCCGAGGTTCGGTGCAGTTCAAGGAGAAGGACGATTTGAGAGCGTTTATCGACAAGAACAACATCGACGCGGTTTTGGTGCAACTTCCCGATCCCAAAAAGGTATCTGCAGAGTATCAGCGTTTGGAACGTAAGTTCTCCACCGAACTTCCTGGCCTTGGGTTTACCAAAATCCAAACTCTTTATGGACGCGAAGTTTCCGATACCGACGGCCCGATGCTCGATGTCTACCTAAAGAGGCCTTAAGGATCAGATGTCAGACGGCTCGGATGAAGCCCCTCCATCGACCGTGAACTATCGAATTCCGTGGCGATGTATTCGATGGAAAGGCGATAGACATCAAGCCGATCGTGGTCGAAGAAGAGTTGTGTCAAACTTGCGCCACCTTGTCGATGACGAGCACGAGCACGACCGAGTGGGATGCTGTTGCTCGATGCTAGATTGAGCACAATCCACTAGGTCAACCCAAAGAAATATCTCTACCAACCGCCGCCGAAAGGCCGCTCATCTTGGTCAACATCGCGACGTTCCGCACAAGTATTGATTTGAGTTCGTGATCCGTTTGCTGGCTCAAACCACTGGAAACAACGAGAACGTCCCGAATCGCAGCGCACTCTAACGCCGAGCCACGAGCGTGGCGATGAAGCCCCTCCAACGTCCGTGAACCATCGAATACCTTGGCGATGTATTCTATCGAAAGGCGATAGATCAAGCCGATCGTGGTCGAAGCAGTGCTGAGTCAAACTTGCCCCACCTTGTCGATGACGAGCACGAGCGCCGATTCACTGAGCACGAGCACGACCGAGTGCGATGCTGTTGCTTGTTGAAAGATCGAGCACAATTCACTAGGTCACCCCAAAGTAATATTTCTATCAACCGCTGCCCATAGGCTACTTCGGTGTGTGATCTTGCCCCAGCAGTTTCTCGTGCTCGTGCTCGCTGGTTAAATAAACAAAAAAGCTCGGCTAAAAGCCGAGCTTTTCGAGAAATCGTTTCACTGTAGACAAATTACTACTTGCGGCGGAAGCGGCGAACGGCAAGCCCGGCGCCCATCAGGCCGAAGATTGCCATCGAGGCAGGCTCAGGAACTGAAGCCCCAGACAGCTCGATCCAATCCATTTCGTAGCTAACGGAAGACCCGGTGGAAACTGCCGTGTCGATGGTGAACTTAATTTTGTTGCCCGTGAGTAACAGTATATCCCCCAAACCCAGTGACGAAGTTCCGAAGTTGTTCGTTGGACCAAAGTTATCAACCGGAGTCGACGCACCGTAACCAGCACCGGTATCGATCTGATAGAAAACAGTAATCAGCGCACCAGAAGATGTTACACCACCAGTGGTATTGGTCTTCTTTCCTCGGATCGATAAGTCGGACAATTTCAAAGGAACGGCCCCAATGGTCAATTCAAACGTATTGGTCCCAGGGGCAGCAGCACGATAAGAGGTGCCCCCCTGAAGAGAACCAGTACCTGTAGCTTGGATAAAGTCACCTGCTGTCGCACCACCTGCGGAGGCGTCAACAGAACCGGCGACAGTACCATTGAAACTATAGGTCAGCAACGCAGCATTTGCTGGAGCCATCAAGGCTATCGCAGCAACCAACAAACCAAAAACTCGTACCATCGTAAACCCCTCTCAAAAAACTAATCGAAACCTGTCCCATCAATTACAAATTTACTACGCTCCGGCGGGCACCAGAACGCACTTGGAGCCAAAGATTACCAAAAATGCTAGGGGACGTCAAATGGATTGCAAGTATTTAAGCCAATTTCCTTCTTGATTTTCGGCAGTTCCGAAGCCTCCCTAACATTAAAACTGCAAAAACACTGGCGTTTTCGCGATTTCTTTCGATTTTCGCCTCAACGGATTTTTCCTTTTTTTCCTTCGAAAGTAATTCAGCCGAGCCATTTCAAGGTGCCTTAAAATGCCTTTTCACTCGAATCCAAACAATCCAAAGCCAAAAAATGCTGGCATGAAAGCGCGGCTTAATCCGGACAAGGCGCCCCAAAACGCTCCGCACTGATTTCGGAGAAATCAGTGACCCTAGAAATGCAGCTCTTCAGACGACTCAGGCCGTTTTGCCTTCATTGTCGATGATTTCTCCGAAACCCTCTAAAAATCCACCAAGCGCGGATTCATCTGGTCATTGTGGCCCAAAGCGATAAGCACTGATTTCGGAGAAATCAGCGACTCTGGAAAAACAACCCGCCAGACGGCCTGCGTTGATAGTTGTTGGCCAAATCAAAAAAATCGGTCTTTCGGTCGTCCGACGGTTTTGTCATCCTACCGTCTTCGAAGTCTACAGCGATCCCCGACCCCTAATTGATTCTGTACAACGTTCCCGGTGCGTTCTGAATGCGAGCTCTCCTCTTCGAACCCCAGTTCGCGGGCCATAACTTGGTCTACGTCCGCCATCTCATCGAAGCTCTCTGCGCTCTGGGGGTCGATGTCACGCTCCAAACAAGCCGCCAAGCGACCGAATCCGAGGAGTTTACCAAGCACCTCGGAGCCTTCGATGGCAATTTTGACGTCCTGGCATCCGATCTTTTCGATCTGAGCAAAACCGGGGGTGTTCGTGTCAATGGTCCCGCCGGTCTGTTCAGCTCCCTGCGAACGATCCTCGACGGCCTAAAAACCATCAAACCGGATCATTTCTACGTCCCCTTCGGTAACCCCCTCGCTCAC
>JAGWZB010000581.1 GCA_018969045.1 Planctomycetota bacterium
CCTCGCAGCGGCCAAAGGCCCTTTTGCAAGCCACTTCCTCTCGATGATCCCTGATCATGATGGAATGATTCGCATCGACGCTAAGCGAATGTCCGATGCCTGTGAGGCTTACGGCGAAAAAATCAAATCCGAGTTTGGGCTCAACGAAGATCAATGCAAAGAAGTCGACGCAATCCTGACGGAATTCAAAACCAAACGCAAAGAAACCTACGACCAATGGAAACCCCAAATCGATGAGTACAAAAATGGTTTCGAACGCCTAGCCAAATTGCAAAACGATCCGTCAAGAAGCAAGGTAGAGTCGTTACGTCGCCAACAAGACGACATCGAAGGAAAGTGGCGGGCGCTGGGAAAACCCATCCTCGCAGAAATAGACTCGACCATGCCCGAGTTGGTTCAAAAACTCAACTCCATCGCCACAGACGAACAGGCCAACCCCAAGCCGGAAAAACCTCCCGCAAAAGATGCAAAAGGAAATCCCATCCGAAAGCAAGTCGATTTCAAGTACGAGGGAGAAGGTCCTATCTCTGTGAAATTGGTCGACAAGATCATTCCCTATTTCGACATGTCCGTCGGTATTTTGCTGATCCTAGGCCTTCTGACTCCAATTGCCAGTCTAGCCGCAGGACTGTTCCTTGCCTCAGTCGTTGTTAGCCAATTCCCCGGTTTTCCGGGTACCTCTCCGACCTATTACCAAGCCATTGAAATGCTCGGATGTTTCGTTCTGGCGTTTGCCGACGCAGGACGCTACGCCGGCCTTGATTTTATCCCCTGGAGCTTTTGGAACCGTAAAGCCAAAGTGCCAGCCTAAACAAAACCCGTTGCCAAGTCGTTTCTAAGAAACACACCAGTTCATCACCTATTCGTTTCGAGGTTCCCCGATGCGTACTTTAAGTGCAGAAGACAAAGCGGTTGGTCAAGACAATTACCACGAAGCCGTCGGGTTTACCCGCCGCGAGTTCTTGCAAGGTGTCATCGCCGCTGGTGCCGTCAGCGGTGCTGGCCTAGGAGCGATGTACTTTGGCTACGAAAAATTCGCGAACCCCGTCCGCGTCGGAGTCGTCGGGACCGGAGACGAAGGAAACGTACTCATCGGAGGCTGCACACCAGAGTACGTTCAAGTCACTGCGATCGCCGACATCCGCCCCTACAGCGTCTATCGAGCTTTCCACGGTGACTGGACCACGCCAACTCGCCCAGGTTTGATCAAGCAGTACAAGTACACCAACGAAGAGGAAGCCCGCAAGAGCGTCAAGGTCTACGATGCCTCCAACGGCGGCATCGATGCAATGCTTAAAGACGATAGCATCGAAGCGATCATCATCGCATTGCCCCTGCATTTGCACGCACCGATCGCCATCAAAGCCATGATGGCAGGAAAGCATGTTCTGACCGAAAAACTCATGGCCCACAACGTCGCTCAGTGCAAAGTCATGGCGCGGTTGTCGAAGGAACTCAAGAGCTCGAGCGGCCAACCTCTTCACCTCGCCACCGGACATCAACGCCACTACAGCGTCCTGTATGACAACGCCGTCCATTTACTACGTTGGGGGATGCTCGGGCAACTCCACCATATCCGCGCCCAGTGGCATCGAGGTAACCTCCCAGGCAACGATTCCTGGCAACCACCGTTGGTCGGCGGAGACCCCGACAGCAAGGTCGA
>JAGWZB010000582.1 GCA_018969045.1 Planctomycetota bacterium
CACACTCAGAACGTGAACCATGGCGTCATCATTGAAGGTGATGTCATCGTGATAACCCCCCTCAAGGGGATAAACCTGAGGCCATCCTCCGTTGGGATACTGCGCATTGAGAATGTACCGCAATCCACTCTGAATACTTTGTAAGACTTCTTTGCTTTTCGTGTGACGATAGACCCTTGCCAAAAAGAGTAGTTGATTGGTTGTCGATCCGTTATCGAAAGTTCCTACATACCGAGGGTGATCTACCGTCCCCTGGGAACTCCAGTGCACCCCCGCAGACCTTGGACCTTGGTCCACCGATACATGCTTGGACCATCCACCCGATGGGTTTTGGTAAGATATCAACACGTCGGATAAAGCGATCGCTTCAGGCCCAGAATACCAGTCGCTAGACTTCTTTTCGGGTAGACGAAAATCAGAACCCTCGGAAGCCAGCTTCGGCTTCCAGCCTCGAATCACCGTGGCTTCCGACGCATAGATGTCCTGAATGCGTTTTCTCCAGGCATTGGACCGGTCTAAGTACTCCTGCCAAGCTTGTCGTTCCGAAGCCGGAAGATCTCCAAGCCGCTGCGCAGTGAGGGGATCACCATGCACATGACCCAAAAGTGAAAATACTGAAATCAGCCAAAAGTAAAGTGCGCTGGATACCAATCTAAGTTTGGATAGGTAGAGCTTTTCGGATCGCATCAAAGACTTCCTCTTCGGATTTGGTCCCGTCAACCGAACGAAGTTTTCCTTGCTTGCTGTAATACTGCACCAGCGGCTTGGTTTGGTCGTGGAATACCCTCAATCGCTCACGTATCGTCGCGTCGTTGTCATCAGCCCGACCATCGATCTTGGCTCGCTTAAGCAATCGATCAATGAGCACTTCATCGGGAACTTGCAACTCTAAGACAACGTCCAGAGGTCTCTTGAGTTCCACAAGCAAATCGTCGAGCATCTGCGCCTGCACCATGGTCCTGGGGAATCCATCGAACAAAGCACCATTGGTACAGTCTGGACTCTTGACCTTCTGAGACACAATCCGCATGACCAAGTGGTCGGGAGCCAATTTACCTGCGTTGATGTAGGAGGCAACATACCTAGACAACGCCGTATCTTGCTCCATAACAGCTCGGAGCATCTCACCGGTAGATAAATGCGGAATATCAAGTAGATCGACCAGTCGACGACACTGTGTCCCTTTGCCGGCGCCAGGAGGGCCAATAAACACTATCAGCATCGATACTGGCCTTTCTACCTGTTTAGAATTCACCAAGTCCAAGCAAAAGCCAGAGGAACTAGGACTCCAAGAGCCCCTTGTAGTTTCGCATCAGCAAGTGACTATCGATCTTCTGAATCAAGTCAAATGCCACGCTCACTGCGATCAAAAGCCCCGTGCCACCATAAAACGATGCCACTGTGAAGGATACTCCAAACTGGGACGTGATGATCGTTGGCACAATGGCAATAATCGCCAAAAATGCCGCACCCACATAAGTGATTCGCAACATGACTTTCTCAAGATAGTCTGCCGTCCGTTTACCGGGACGATATCCGGGAATAAACGCCCCGGAGTCCTGCAAATTCTGGGACATCTCTTTAGGATTGAACATGATCGATGTCCAAAAGAAACAGAAAAAGAAAATCAGCAAAACATACAAGACATTGTAAGTGAA
>JAGWZB010000159.1 GCA_018969045.1 Planctomycetota bacterium
AAGAAAAAGTCTTCGACCGTCCCGTCGGGCTCTCTGCCTCGGATGCTTCCAAGGTTGATGCCAAGTACAATCCCTGTTCGCTGCTCCTTCTCGGGATCGAACTGACTGATCTTTTGAGCGTTATTGGCAATCTGAATGCCAGGGCCAGCCATCAGCGATGCTACCGGATCGGGCTGAGCTTGCGAGTTTGCTTCCTCTTGGATCTTTTGCTGAAGTTGCTCGAAGCGTTGTTGCTCGATGTCCTTGGCGTTGCGCTGACGTTGTTCGACTACTTTTTGATACCTAGCCATCGGGGCTCGATACTCCCAGCCCGAAGGCTGCATGCGTTCCCGCTCGGGAGCATACCCCGAATCCTTCAGCATGAAATCCAATTGCTTGCGATTCTCAGGGTGAAGCAGATACTTGCTAAAATCACTGACGGTCGCGAAGGTTGTCTGATCGATTCCGATCAAATTGACCTGCTGGGTATGGCTGTTTCCATTGCGTTGGAAAGTCATCATCGCCGGTAGTGCAACGATGGTCGTGACCCCGGAAACTTGATCCCCCAACCTAGCTCGGATCCGTTCCTCATACCACTTCGGTTGGCTGATCCCGGTCTGCGAACGCGTTTCTAAAACAATGTCGCTGAGAATGCCATGCATTCGGTCCTGCATGGTCGAAGTAAACCCATCCATGACACTGTTGACAACGATCAGAGTCGCCACGCCGAGGGTCACCGAGACGATCGAAGCCAAAGCGATCCATCGCGTCCTGAGGTAACGCATGCATAATAGGAATTTGTACATCCAGTGTCTCCTGCGAGCTTCGTTGAGTCCTAGCGCCTAGGCCCATCTTCCTGCCGGGAGTCTAGCAACCCTTTGGGAGTGGTTTCCATACCACTGTGCTAGATCCGGACTTTTTAAAACCAGTTCTATTAGCCAGCCTAATGAGTCGGCCCATAGCAAGAGAACGCCGATCGAACGACGTATTCTTCAAGCTTGCTTTGGGGCCTTGCGATGGACCCTTCTGTGTGCCATGGCCTCAGGAGTCCGGATTAGAAAATCCGTGGATCCAATGGAATCATTCGCCCGACTTAGGCTGCTTTTCGATGATGCATGTTCGAGGCGCTTGAGTCGGCCAGCAATCTTCTGAGTCGATCGAATTCCTCGATGCTGGTAAAGTGAACGGTGATTCGCCCGCGACCTCGGCTGGTTTGGCTGATATCGACCATCGTTCCAAGAGCGAGTTTCAATTCTCTTTCCAGAGCGGCGATTTGTTCGGTTTTGGAGGATCGCCGACGCGGCATGGCTTTGAGGATCGAGTCCTCGTCTTGAGCGGCTTCGGCAACCGCTTGGGCGACCCGAGCTTCGGTTTCTCGTACGCTCCAACCCTCTTGACGAATCCGATGGACGAAAACCAGTTGTTCTTTCTCGCTGCCCAAGCTTAAGAGGGCTTTGGCGTGTCCGGCGCTGATTTCCTCGCGTTGGATGCACTCGGTGATGGCTTGAGGCAATTCCAACAAACGCATCATGTTGGCGATGGTGCTGCGATCGATCTTCAGCCGTTTGGCCAAGTCCTCTTGAGTGCATCGGTGCTCGGTCAAATACCTCTTGAACGACATGGCTTTTTCGATCGCATTGAGGTCTTTGCGTTGAAGGTTTTCGATGATCGCAAGTTCGGCGACCAGTCGGTCGTCGGCTTCACGAAGTTCTGCACGGATGGTTTTTAAACCGGCGCGAACGGTGGCTCTTAGGCGTCTCTCACCGCTGATGAGCTGATATCGATCCTCGCAGCGCCTGACCAAAATGGGTTGGAGTTGCTGGTGTTCTTTGATGCTCTCGGCAAGTGAATCGAGTTCCTGGTCGCTGAACTGGCGACGGGGTTGGAACGGATTCGGATCGATCATCGAGACATCGATTTCCATCGATCGAGGACCCAAGCTCGATTGCATTGGATTTTGGTGATCCGCATTCAGGGGCACTGTTTCGACCGCAGTTGTTTGATTCGATGAACCTACTTGTCCTGTGGGCTGATCGTTTCTCGATGCGATGACTTCATCGAGTGGGGTGCCGAGCAAAGCTGCCAAGCCGCGTCCTAGTCGTCTGTCTTTAGTCACGATCGAGTACCTCCATGCAAAGTTCGATGTATGCTCGGGCGCCTCGGGATCTAGGTGCGTAACTCAGAACGCTCTTCCCGTGGCTTGGGGATTCGCTGAAAACGATGTCCCGGGGAATCGTTGTATCAAAAACAATGTCTCCGAAGAAATCCCGAACTTCCCGATCCACTTCATGAGTCAGCTCAAATTTTGGATCAAACATCGTCAGCAGGATGCCGCCAAAGGTCAAACGTCCGGTATCTTTTTGCATGATTTCCCGAATGACATGAATCATTTGGGTAAGTCCCTCCATGGCGTAGTATTCGCACTGGATTGGCATGATGACTTCGGTGCTCGATGCCAATGCGGCTTGGGTCAACTCTCCTAAAGACGGTGGAGAATCGATGATAACCGCGTCAAATACTCCAGTTTCCGCATCTAAGTGCTGTTTCAGCCACTCTCGGCGGCTCTGCGTTCCGTTTTCCAGTTGATCGACGTCTTGGAAACTTCGGCAGCCCGGAAGAACCTCCAGCGATTCTAGGCCACCGCGGATCCAGGACTCCCGTAGAGGTCTATCGACTAGCAGCGGATGGCGCTCGACGGGTTGAAGCCCCAGACCGGTGGTTGCGTTGCACTGCGGGTCCAAGTCGATCAAGAGGGTTTTCTGATTGGCCAGTGCCAATCCCCAAGCCAGATTGACCGCTGTGGTGGTTTTTCCCACACCTCCCTTTTGGTTAGCCACGCAAAAGATTCTTGGCATAGATTCAAAAGGCTCTCAGGTCGTTTTCTTGCGGCAGATTGCGGACTTACATTTCCTAGCTGGCAACGATCACCCGTACAACGCAAAGCTGCGGAGCTTACAAAAACGGGGAGTCTGACGGGAATACCAGTTCCACGTATCACGGCGGATTTTCTGAAAAAATACCCGTATCACCTGCCGCGTGACCATCCGGGGTGCTTCCAAGGAGCGATTCGATCGGCACTCAAGTTTCCTGGCCCCAATCGGGCAATTGCGACAAATCCCGTTCGATTTTGAGCGATGGCACTGTTTCTCCAAGCACAAGCCCCTTGGCCCTCTCCCTTTTTGCTTCTGACTTTTGGATTAAGGGGGCTTTGCTACAATGGGGCGAAATTGATGAGGTTTCCAAGCCTGCCTCAGAAGCCTTGTTCCGACTCCCTCTGACCCCTCCACGGATTGCAATGAACAGAACCCTTCGATTATTTGCCCGCTCAGGCCTCTTGTCTGGGGCGGCATTGGCATCTTTTGGATTCGATTCAACCCTGGCCCAGGAGGGTGCGGCGAAGCTCCAAGCGACCCAGTGGTACCACTGGCGTGGGCCACAGCAAAACGGCCAATCGGTCGAAACCGGTCTGCCAACGTCCTTTTCGGTCGACGGTGAGAACCTGCTATGGCGTAAAGAAGAATACGCAACCCGTTCCACCCCTGTGGTGATGAACGATCGCATTTACGTGGTTTGCCGTCACGAACCCGAAACCAACAAAGAAGCCGAGAAAACCGTCTGCATCAACGCTCAAACCGGAGAGAAGATTTGGGAAAGCATCCACAACATCTTTCTCTCGGATGCTCCGTCGGAACGTGTGGGATGGTCGAGCGTCGTAGGGGATCCCCAAACCGATCGCGTCTATGTCCTGGGACTCGGTTGCACGTTCCAGTGCCTCGATGGGAAAACCGGCAAAGTGATTTGGGAACACTCGATGCTCGAAGAGTACGGGATGTTATCGACCTATGGTGGTAGAACCAATTTCCCTGTGGTCTATGAGGACATGGTCATCATCAGTGGGGTAACCACCGGTTGGGATCAGACGGCCGTTCCAACCCACCGTTTCATCGCCATGGACAAAAACACCGGCGCTGCGATTTGGACCATGTCGACGCGACCTCGCCCCGAAGACACCACCTACAGCACCCCCATCTTCACCGTCCTAAACGGACAAGCTGCCATGGTTCTTGGGGCCGCCGATGGAGCCATCTACGCACTGCAACCCCGAACAGGGAAGGTGATCTGGAAGTACCAAGCCTCCCCGCGCGGCATGAATGTCGCCCCGCTTGTAGAAAATGGCATCGTTTACATGGGCCACGGGGAACAGAACGAGACCGATAGAACCGTTCTTGGTGCGGTTTTTGCTATCGACGGAAATACCTCAGGGGACATCCCTGAAGACAAGCTTCTGTGGAAGGTTCCCAAGCGAACCGTTAGTCGCTCTTCACCGGTCCGCATCGGCGAACGGATCTACTTCATCGAAGACGGTGCGGCTCTCTTTGGGGTCAATGCAAAAACCGGTGCTATCGAAGTCGAGAAGAAACTCGGGCGAATCATGTTCGGCTCCCCTATCGTTGCCGAAGGAAGAATGTACATCGCAGAAAACACAGGACGGATCTGGTGTTTGGAACCAACCGAAAACGATTTGAAAGTCGTCGGCCAAACACGCATCAACGATGGAAGCGAAATTTTTGGCTCGTTTATCGTTTCCAATGGCCGACTTTATCTGCCCACCAACAAGGCACTTTACTGCATCGGAGTCCCGAAACCCGAAGTCGCCGCCGATCTGAAACTCCCACCGGTGACTCCCGAACCGCCTGTTACCGATACCCAAATTGCCCATATTCAACTGTGCCCCGTGGAAATGCTGATGCAACCGGGTCAAAAAGCCAAACTCCAAGTTCGCGGATACAACGCCCTGGGTCAGTACATCCGCCTGGTTCCCGAAGCGACCATCGCCGTCGATTCGGTAGGATCCGTTAGCGAAGACCAGATCTATCTCGCCGGGGAAACCCCGACCGGTGCGGGAGTAAAACTCGAAGCCAGCTTTGGTGAACTAAAGAGCAGTGCGCGAGCTCGAGTCATCCCCCCTCTGCCATGGAACTTTGACTTCGAAGACAAGAAAGTTCCACTCCACTGGATAGGTATGGCCTACCGTCACCAACCGATCGAACTTCCAGATGGGGCCGGAAACGGCCTGGTAAAGATCAGTACCATTCCCAAAGGAACTCGCAGCCAAGGTTTCCTCGGTATACCCAAGACCAAGGACTACACGGTACAAGCTGAGTTCTATGCCTTGGACACCAAGAACAAAGTTCCTACCAACAAACTTCCTGACATGGGAGTCGTAGCCCAGCGCTACACACTGGCCTTGGAAGGTGCTCAGCGACTTCAGTTGCGTTCCTGGGTATCGCTCCTTGAACAACGCTTTGCGGTGACCATCCCCTACGAATGGCAGCCAAAGACATGGTACATCATCAAACTCAGGGCCGAGGCCGCCGAGGGCAAGGCCATCCTCAAAGGAAAAGTTTGGAAGAAAGGTGAGCCCGAACCGGAGGCTTGGACCATCCAAGGCGAAGATCTCACGCCGAACCTACAGGGCAGTCCAGGTCTGTTCGGAAACTCAACCGATGCGGAATTTTTCGTCGACAACGTTTCGGTAACCGCCAACGAGTCCAAATAGATCTAGCTAAAAAGTGAATGTTGATGACTCAAAGCGCAACGCCTGAAACCAAGCATCTTTACATTGAAACCGTTGGCTGCCAAATGAATGTTTTGGACAGCGAAATGGTTGTAGCAGCACTCCGCAAGCAGGGCTATGCGTTGACGCAGGACCCTGCTTGTGCCGACGCCGTTCTATTCAACACGTGCTCGGTCCGCGAGCATGCCGAGGAAAAGGCCTACAACAATGTACTGCGGCTCAAGCAGTTAAAGCTAGCTAAGCCCGAGTTGGTGATTGGGGTGATGGGTTGCATGGCCCAAAAAGATCAGCAGAAAGTCTTTGAGCGAGTTCCGTTTGTGGATTTGGTGGTAGGGCCTGGTCAGTTGCATCGGATCCCTGAGCTTATCGAGGGGGCTCGGCAAGGGGAACGCCATCAGTTGGCGGTGAGTTTGTCTCGCAGGGAAGGAAGTGCCGAGGAGATCAAGCGATCCCATGAAACGTTTGATCCGCTGAGGGATCCTCAGATGCGTCCGACACCATTTCAGGCTTATTTGCGGATACAGATTGGATGCGATAAGTTCTGCACTTATTGCATTGTTCCCATGACGCGAGGTCCGGAGCAAGGCCGATCGCCGGATCAGATCTTACAGGAGGCCAAGATACTGGCCCAGCAGGGAGCCAAAGAGATCACGCTCTTGGGCCAGACCGTCAATTCCTACAAATGGGTCGACGGAGATCGCACCACGCGTCTTGCCGATTTGCTTCAGATGATTCATCCGATTGAAGGTTTGGAGCGGATCAAGTTCGTGACGAATTATCCCAAGGACATGACCGGCGAGTTGTTGCAGACGGTCAGAGATTTGCCCAAGTGCATGCCTTATTTGCACGTGCCGGCACAAAGCGGAAGCGATGTGATTCTTAAGCGGATGAAGCGGGGTTATACGACCGCCGATTACTATGCGATGATGGATCGCATCGGAGAGATCTTACCAGGTGCGGCTGTCTCGAGTGACTTTATCGTTGGGTTCTGTGGCGAGACTCAGGAGCAGTTCCAAGAGACCGTCGAGATGGTCAAGCGGTGTCGGTTCAAGAACAGCTTTATCTTTCAGTACAGTGTCAGGCCTGGGACCAAGGGAGCCGAGCTACTTCAGGACGACATTCCCGAGGAGGTCAAGCATCAGCGGAACTTGGATTTGCTCGAAGTTCAAAATCAGATTTCGCTTCAGGACAATCTAAGGTTCCTTGGCAAGACCGTACCGATTTTGGTTGAGGGGCCCAGCAAGTGGTCGGTGCGCAAGGGGCAGACCGGTGAGTTTCGTCAGATGACCGGTCGGACTCCCTGCGATCGTATTGTGGTTTGGGATGGGAACATGCGTCAGACCGGAGAGATCTTACCGGTCGAGATCACCGACGCGTATGCCTTCACGATGCTCGGACGGGTGCAGACGCATGAAGTGGTTTCTGGGGTGTCGCAAGTGGCAGAACCCGAAGTGTTGAGTTTGGGGAGCTTAACAACGAATCGCCGCTGATTGTCTATTTCAAGCGATCGGCAGGGTATCTTGACCCAGGACATCCAAGTATTTTCGGTAAGCGTAGATGCGATCTCGAAGTTTTCCGGTGATCTCGACTAGGACATTGGCTTGTTCAAGCGATTCGATCGCTTTGATCGCTGTTGGTTTGGCGCACTGAAGCATCTGAGCGGTTTTCAAAGCGGTGATCATGGGTTGCTCAGGCAATCGTTCCAAAAGCCTCAAAGCCGCGAGGTTTTCCAGGACTTGTAGCTGCCGGTTTTTCGGTTCATGTTGGATCCTTGGATTGGATATCTCGGGAAACGAATTCCTTGCAAGTAAAGACATCTTTACTAGCAAGGAGCATTAGTCAAGAATCATTGACTAGTGAAATGGCCCCTTCGCACCGGCGAGATCGCTTACCCTTAACCAATCGTTATAACCGCTAGGCTCGTCAAAGCCTTTGCGGTGAATCTACCGAAACGTCTCAAATTACCTGACCTGCCTAGTTTTTGTGTTCCATCTTTCTTGACCAGTCGATGTAGATCGCCTGTTGGGAACAAGTTTCTTGATCTGCCGAGTTGAACAAGCACACCCAAGTGGTGTTTGCTCTGGTCTCGTCAAGAACGCTCTTTCTTCGATCCAAGAAACGGTTCAGCCGCAACTGAGCCGCATGTTGGATTGGATGTCGAGGGCGTCCAGGGACGAGACCCTGCCTGAGCAAATTTGTTGGCATCGCAAGAGCGTGCCCGGTTCGAACGGCGGATTGGAAGTCTGGTTCACCACAACAACGGAGTGACGAAATAGCAGAGCGTCGCATCGTTTGATACTAGTGTCCTGCGTGGTACTGCAAACGTTCTAGGGAGAATGGAACAATGAAGAAGCTATTTGCTCTTCCAGCACTGATGGGTCTTGTGACCGCATTGAGCGCTGGAGCTGCTCAAGCTGCGTTTGGCGGCGCGATCAGCTACGAAAACTGCGGATGTAACGTCGTAGATCCTTGTGGACCTTCGACTCACACCGTGATGAAGACAGTCAGAAAAGTCGTTTACGAGCCTGAGACGGTCACCGGAACCAAGGTGGTCAATCAGATCGTTTACGAGGACCAACAAGTCCAACGCGTTCGTTACGAGCGCGAAACCCAGCATCGTGAAGTTTCCTACACGGTCAATGTACCTGTTCGGGAAACCCACACCGGGGTTCGTAACTACACCGTTCGTCGGCCTGTGTACGAGACTCGCACCAAGCAAGTGACTTACAATGTCTCTCGCCCTGTGTACGAGACCCACAGCAAGGTTGTCAACTACACCGTCATGGTTCCTGTTCGTGAGACCCACGAAAAGGTGATCAACTACACGGTACGTCGACCAGTGCATGAGACTCGGACCAAGACCATCAACTACACCGTCATGACACCGGTTCGTGAAACCCACGAAAAGGTTGTCAACTACACGGTGATGAACAAGGTCATGGAAACCCGTGAACAAGTGATCAACTACACGGTCATGGTTCCGGTTACCGAAACTCGCGAGAAGACGGTCAACTACACCGTGACCAAGCCTGTCAACTACACCAAGACCGTAACGGTTCGCGGTGGTAGCTGGCAAACTGTTGAGGAAGAAGTTGCAGGTCCTGTCATTCGCCGAACCGTTCGCGAACCAGGTACTTGGACCTTCGATCCTTCGACATGCAAGAACGTATACTGCCCAGGTGAGTGCCGCGTCGAATGCGTACAGTGCCCACCTAAGAAAGTATGCAAGAAGGTTTGGGTCCCAACTTGCGAAGAAAAGACCATCGATTGCGTTCGTTACGAAAAGGAATGCTTGACCAAGGTTGTGCCTTACACCGTGACCAAGTGTGTTCCTGAGTGCCGTTCCAAGACGGTTACTTACAACGTATGCAAGCTGGTTCCAGAGTGCCGTCAAAAGACGGTTACTTACACCACCTGCAAACTGGTTCCAGAGTGCCGATCCAAGGACGTAACTTACACCGTATGCAATTGGGTTTGCGAGCCACGAAGCAAGGTTTGCACCTACACCACTTGCAAGATGGTTCCTGAGTGCCGCCAAAAGACGGTCAACTACACCACTTGCCGCACGGTTTGCGAGCAACGCGTCAAGGACGTTTGCTACACCGTATGCAACTGGGTTTGCGAACAAAAGAGCGTTCCATACACTTATACCACCTGCAAGATTGTCAAAGAGTGCCGCACCAAGACCGTTCCGTACACGGTTTGCAAGCCGGTTACTTACTGCGACACCGTCAAGGTGGCCAAGTGTGTCAAGACCACTGTTCCTTACACCTACACCCGATGTGTAGCCAAGGTTGTCTGCGAAGAAGTTCCAGTGACCGTTAGCTGCGATCCATGTGCAAGTGCAGCAGTTGGTTCAGGCAATGCTGGAAACGGCATCTTGGGCGGTCGTGGCCTGTTCAATGGCCGATTGATCAACTGGTTGCGTGGTCTGCGATGCCACGGCGGTTGCCATCTGTTTGGCAACGGCTGCGGATGCGGAGCCGGAGCTGGTGCTGCTGGTGGCTGTGCCGCTGGCGGATGCGATGCAGCTCCTGGCTGCGGCTGCTAATCAAGCCAAGTTCAACGAGCCCTTAAAAATCAAAAAAAGCGGTCGGTGATTTTCATCGACCGCTTTTTTCGTTTTCAATGCCAAGAGGAGTTGGCTTGCCTTGCAAAACGCGTGAAATTGCGATTTTCGGGTTTTTTCTGAAAGGAATCGCTAACATGGTGTGTGTATTCAGGTGACGCGAAACCCGCCCTCGGTCAGCGCGTTGGTGTCAGAGTTGCCAGACTGGTTTGCACAGATCGTTCGCCGATTGCTGAGCAAAGATAAGACCTCTCGCTTTCAGTCTGCTGCCGAAGTTACAGCGTTAATAAAACAATGTTTGGCACATGTCGAACAACCCCGATTGGTACCTTTTCCAAAGTCGTTATTTCAGAATGAACCAGATCCTCGTTCAAAAACTCTTTTCAGGAGAATCGTGATGGCAACACCATGGATAACACTCGCTTCGATCAGCACTTGGCTGCTCCTGCTTCAAGTAGGCCAACCACGCCAGGATGAGACACCAAAAAAACAATCCATTCAGCCAAAGGCAACAAGCCTTCAGAAGCCTTCGAGTCAGACTCCGCAGCCCAACTCGAACGATCAAAACGACCAGCAAGAGGCCCCGATCACTGCCAAAGCGGGCAAGTACGTGCTGAAGGTGACGAAGACCGATGCGATTGATCAAATGAAACTCGGTAGGAAACCATCATCATCGAATCGTGCAGCCAACATGCTGCTGGAGCAGCTTCAGAATGGTGCCAGTGCAAATTCGTCAAACAACTTTCAAAGGAGCGAGCAGTTTCCAGGGGGAGGAGGTTTCGCAAGCG
>JAGWZB010000160.1 GCA_018969045.1 Planctomycetota bacterium
AATCCTTGCAGTTTGTCCGTAGTCTCGTTGCTGATACCGATGACAACAACGTCTTTATCCGCCATGTCTACCGAAAGCCTCTGCAAGTCAGGCATCTCCTTAACGCACGGTGGACACCAAGTGGCCCAAAAATTCAGGACTACGGTTTTGCCCTTGAGTGACTCTAGTTCAAGGGTATTGCCAGCCATTGTTTTGAGTGTCAGATTTGGTGATTGAGTTCCAATGGAAGTGTCGGTCGCTGTGAGTTCGGTTCCTAGCGGGAAATCGAGTTTCAATTTCGCTAGTTGCCTCTGTAGATAAGCAGGAGCCATGCTGTAGTTAGCAACTTGATATGCAGCGTAGGAGGCAAGAGCAAGTACTGCTGGCAGCACAATCGATGGGCGTAGAGAGTCTGGAGGGACTTGACGCCAGCTTGAGTCCTGATTGGTCGTAGAATCGGTTTTTGAACTGAGCAAACGATTGAAGCGATAGACTTGCCTACTAAAGCCGGCAACCAATGCTAGGACTGCGAATACACCCAGTAGCGGTAGGATCATCGTGGACATTCCAAACATCCGAAAAAGCAACGTTTGAAGATTTGGGAGAAACATAAATCCGCAAAGTAAACTGAAGAAAACTAGACTCAGGGCAAGCAGGGTCTGCAGACCTCCAACGGATTTGTTCCATTGATCGATATCCTGACGATCCTTAGGATTTCCCAGATCGTCGGATTGTTCTGTACTAAGAATCCACTTGGCCAAATTCAAAAGCATGATGGTAAAGAGAATCGCTTGTGCAAAAGGAGCGATACCTGATCCCATTGAGCCTAGCCAACTTAGCGGGAGATCCCTCCAATAAACGACGATGGGCCAGATGTTCGTAGCCATGGTGATCAGTAGACATGCGATACCCCAAGGGGCAACACCAGAAGCCTTGGGCGCGGCCATAGTGAGCATGATTCCAATAACCAAGGCAATCTGCAAACACGGATAAGCCCAGGTTGTTAGGAAGCTTGAGATGTTAAGCATCGGCATGGCAATATTGGGCTGTGAAAACATGAACATGCCAGAGATCATCAAAAAGATGAGCAGACCTGCCATCAACTCGATAGCCCAGTGAGTGATAAAAATTCCGCGTTTGGTCAGATGAAGAGAATCGCTTTGCATCGCACCCCCCTAGTCGAGGTTTTGTTCAGAAGACTAGCTGTTTTGTAAATCGAATTCCGACGATCAATATAACAGCTATTGGAGCCTAGAGGCTTCCCGCATTCATCTATGCGATGTCATTTTGGGTCGCAAAGCGAGAACGCGAAAAACTACTCGGTGTGGGTGCTGCGAGGCGTCCACACTCTTGATGATGCCAAAAGACGTTGCGGAGAAAGTGCGATGGGAAAGTAATTTGTCTATGTTTTGTCGCCAGATCTTTTTTTGCTTGGTTTCTTTTCGCTTGAGCTTGAGGAGGTGCTCTCGGTGGACTTGCTAGATGTTTTCTCCGACGACGATTTTTCGCTGGAATATTTAGCCGAATCGGAACTACTCGAGGAGCCATCAGCGGCGGCTGATTTTTTATAGGAGTCGCTTCGGTAGTCGGTCTGATAGAACCCTGAGCCTTTGAATACGACCGCTGCACCGGTTCCTATGAGCCGCCTTAGTTTAAGCTTTTTGCACTGTGGGCATTTCTTTTCAGGATCTGCCGAGATGCTCTGGAAGAGCTCAAATCGATGGCCGCAGGCATCGCATTCGTAATCGTAGGTAGGCATTTTAGATCGTTCCTTGAAAATGACTTCGTGATGGTTTCCCGGCTTCTTATCGAGTTATTTCTTTATTGCTGAGCACCGGTCGAGACCACGACCATGCTCGGGCGCACAACACGATCATGAAGCATGTATCCAACACTATGTTCGACCATGACCGTTCCGGCCGCGTGGTTTGCACTGGGCTGTTGAGAAATGGCTTGGTGGACGTTTGGGTCGAAGGGCATACCGACGCCCGGGATTTGTTTGCAATGGTGTTTGCTTAAAACATTGACAAACTGCTGCTGCACGAGTTTGACTCCAGCGACGAGTCCTTCGGTTCCTGGGTTTGGAACTGATGAATCGAGGGCTCTGTTGAGGTTATCTAGGACTTCGAGCAAGTCGGTCACCAGTGGCATTGCGGAGAACTTGAGTTGTTGATCAAGGTCTCTGAGCATACGACGGCGAAAGTTCTCCAATTCAGCTTGCGCCTTGAGTTCGCGATCTCGCAACTCGACGACTTGTTGTTCAAGTTGCTGGACGAGCAATTCTGGTGAGTCCTCTGAAGGTTCAGCATCCGAAAACTCAGTGTCGGCGAACATATCGTTGAAGGCTTGATCGTTGGTCGCAGAGTCTTGCAGGTTTTGGTCTAAGTCTTTATCGTTTTCTTTGTCGGTGCTCATTTTATTAACTCTTGAATCAAGTGTTTCCTTGGCCTTGGAAATAGGCCATGATTCGATCCATAAAGGTCTTACGTTCGGGCGAAATGTTTTTCTCTTCGAGCTCGGCTAGTTCTCGCAGGAGTTCTTGCTGTCTCTTGTTGAGTTTCTTTGGGACTTCGATGAACGTTTGGACGAGCAGATCTCCTTTTGCACCTGAATGTGGATCTGGCATCCCCTGCCCTCTGAGTCGGAAAACCGTACCGCTTTGCGTCCCGGCTGGAACATCTAGATCTTTACGGCCATCGAGTGTCGGGATCTCCACTTTAGCTCCAAGAGCAGCTTGGCTAAAGGAGATTGGGAACTGGAAGATCAAGTCCTGTCCGTCACGTTTGAAGAGCGGGTGAGGTTTTACGTGGATGAAGCAGTAAGCGTCACCGCGTGGGCCACCGTCGGGGCTGGGCTGTCCTTCGCCTTGGAGCCTAACTCTCATTTCATCGTCTACCCCAGCAGGGATCTTCACCTCTAGTTTCACTTCATGAGGGCGAAGACCGTTCCCGTCGCAGCTGCTGCATGGGTTGCTGATCGTTTTTCCACTTCCACGGCAGATCGGACACGTGGTTTGGACGCGGAGGACTCCGGTTGCTTGCACAACCTGTCCTCTTCCTTGGCATTTGCGGCAAGTCTCTGGCTGAGCGCCTTCGGCTGCCCCCGATCCTTTGCATTTTTCGCAAGACGCGTATCGGGTTAATGATACGGTCTTTGTTACACCTTTGGCGGCCTCTTCTAGATCAAGGGTTACATCGCACCGCAGATCGGCGCCTTTACGGACTCTTGAGCGAGACCGCCCACCTCCGAAGAAATCTTCGAAAATCGAACCTCCGAACATATCTCCGAACGCTTCGAAGATATCTCCGACACCGCCGAAACCTGGTCCACCTGCAGCCGCCCCGGCATGTCCGAATTGATCGTATCTGGCTCTTTTATCGGCGTCCGATAGAACTTCGTAGGCTTCTGCGGCTTCTTTGAATTTATTGATCGCGTCGGTATTCCCTTGATTCGAGTCAGGGTGGTACTTCAGCGCCAGCTTCCGATAGGCTTTGGCGATATCGTCTTGGGAAGCTGTTTTACTAACCCCGAGGACTTCGTAGTAATCTCTTTTTGACTGCGATGACACGGTTAAGTTTCAGTAGGGGTGAAGTATCGGCTATTCAGACAGATTTTGCTCGGAAGGAATCAGAAAAAAAGGCCACTCGGCTAGCGAATGACCCCAACTAGGCGGGGCACTCATTGACGAGCGACCCGCACTTTTCTAACTAGGAAACTAGGAGCCTTGCGCGACTTAACGCACGGATCCTTCGATCTTTCGCTTCTTCTTATCGTCCTTGTCCAAATTGGTGACCAAGGCTTCGGTAGTAAGAAGCAAACCGGAGATACTCGCTGCGTTAGCCAGAGCGGTTCGAACCACTTTGACCGGATCGATGATCCCTGCAGCAAGCATATCGACATAAGCGCCTTTGTTCGCGTCGTAGCCCATGCTCAAGGGCTTCTGGCGAACTTCATCTGCTACCACGCTACCGTCGATACCCGCGTTGTCAGCGATCTGACGTAGAGGAGCTTCGAGGGCACGCAGGATGATGTCGGCTCCGGTCTTTTCGTCACCAGAGAGACTGCTTACGATCTTTGAAACCGCATCGGTGCAACGAAGCAGGGCGACGCCACCACCAGGTAGAATCCCTTCTTCGACTGCAGCGCGAGTCGCATGCAAAGCATCCTCGACACGAGCTTTCTTTTGCTTCATATCGGCTTCGGTCTCTGCACCGACGCTGATTACAGCAACGCCGCCGGCAAGTTTGGCGAGCCTCTCTTGGAACTTTTCCTTGTCGTACTCGCTGTCTGTTTGTTCGACCTGAGCGCGGATTTGAGCCACACGTTGATCGATAGACTTTCGATCTCCGCCACCTTCAACGATCGTTGTGTTGTTTTTGTCAACCACGACCTTCTTGGCACGCCCGAGATGTTCAAGCGAAACTTTCTCGAGCTGAATACCGAGATCTTCACTGATGAAAGTACCGCCGGTCAAGACTGCGATATCGCCAAGCATCGCCTTGCGACGATCACCAAAGCCGGGAGCTTTCACAGCACAGACGTTGATAGTGCCTCGCAGTTTGTTAACCACCAGCAATGTCAACGCTTCGGCATCGACATCCTCAGCGATGATAAGTAGAGGCTGGCCGGAGGTGCTGACTTTCTCGAGCAGTGGAACTAAGTCCCGAATATTGCTGATCTTTTTGTCGTACATAAAGACCAAAGCGTTCTCAAGCGTGCAGCTCATGTCCGCTGGGGTGTTGATGAAATAGGGAGAAACGTATCCCTTGTCAAACTGCATCCCATCGACGTATTCAACGGTTGTATCGGCCGTCTTTCCTTCTTCGACAGTGATCACTCCATCTTTGCCAACCCTTTCGAGGGATTGGGCAAGCAGTGAGCCGATCGACATGTCGTTGTTGGCGGAGATAGCTCCGACGTTGGCGACTTCATCACGGCTGCTGACAGGCTTAGCCATGGAATGAAGTTTTTCGACGGCAGCTTCAACGGCTTTGTCGATTCCTCGCCGAATCGCTGAAGGGTTGCTACCGGCAGCGATGTTTCGGAGCCCTTCCTTGAAAATGGATCGGGCCAAAACGGTCGCTGTCGTCGTTCCATCCCCTGCCAAGTCGCTCGTTTTCTGGGCGACTTCAACAACGAGTTTGGCACCCATGTTTTCGAATCGGTCTTCCAATTCGATTTCCTTGGCAACAGTCACACCGTCTTTGGTCACTGTTGGGCCGCCGAAACTTTTGTCGATAATCACGTTGCGTCCGGTTGGACCCATGGTGACGGCGACCGCATTTGCCAATTTTTCAACTCCCGCAAGCATTCTCGCACGAGCTTGATCGTCAAACATTAATTGCTTAGCCACGCTTCGCAGTTCCTTATTTTGAAGTTAGTTTTCTATTGATCTGGGCAACTACGCGAGCTTTGCCAAGACATCGCTTTCGCGAAGGATCTTGTATTCGACACCATCAACTTCGATCTCGCTGCCGCCGTACTTGCCGAAAATGACTTCGTCACCAACGGCAACACTTAAAGTTGCTCGTACGCCATTGTCGAGCAGTTTGCCTGGGCCAACAGCGACAACTTTTCCACGTTGTGGCTTCTCCTTGGCGCTGTCTGGGAGCACGATACCGCCAGCAGTGGTTTGCTCGGCTTCCACAGGTTGAACGACGACACGATCATCGAGAGGACGGATACTAACTTTGGCCATTGCATTCACCTTTTTGAATTGAATTTATGTTGATTGAAGTAATGTTTCAGTTTGATTTCTGCGGTTGAGATTAGCCTCGCAACCGCAGAAGCATATTAGGCGGGGGAGGGACCGACCCGCTGGGTTCGCCTAGCAGCTACATCATGCCGCCCATACCACCCATGCCGCCCATACCCCCCATGCCGCCCATACCGCCCATGCCACCCATACCGCCCATGCCATCATGATCGTGATGGTGGCCTCCCCCTGCAGGTTCTTCTTCTTTGGGGATTTCGGTCACGAGCGACTCGGTGGTCAGCAGCAACGAAGCGACACTGGCTGCGTTGCTTAACGCGGTCTTAACGACCTTCGCCGGATCGATGATTCCAGCTTTGATCATGTCGACGTATTTGTCGGCATTGGCATCGTAGCCTTCGTTTTTGTCCTTGAGTTGACGAACGCGGTTTACGACGACCGCACCGTCAAGGCCGGCGTTATTGGCGATGGAGCGAAGTGGATAATCCAGAACATTGCGAACGATTCGCACGCCCAGGGCCGCATCCCCTTCGAGTTTAAGCTTATCCAAAGCGGCTTCGCAGCGCAGCAGTGCGACGCCTCCGCCTGGGACGATTCCTTCTGCCAAAGCTGCTTGGGTCGCGGCTTTCGCGTCATCGATCAACGCCTTGCGTTCTTTCATTTCAGTCTCGGTTGCAGCTCCGACGTTGATCTGAGCGACCCCGCCGGCGAGTTTCGCCAAGCGTTCTTGAAGTTTTTCGCGATCGTAGTCGCTGTCGGTGTTCTCGATTTCGCGACGGATTTGAACAACGCGGCCTTCGATCTTTTCCTTCTTACCAGCACCGCCGATGATTACGGTCTCTTCGCTGGTGATTCGAATTCGTTTAGCACGACCTAGATCGCTAAGCTTGACTGCTTCTAAGTCGATGCCAAGATCTTTGAAAATCGCATTGGCGTTGGTCAACGTCGCGATATCTCCAAGGATAGCTTTTCGTCGATCGCCGTAGCCTGGAGCTTTCACTGCGGCGACGTTGAGGATGCCTCGCATCTTGTTGACTACCAGTGTTGCAAGCGCGTCGCCTTCGATGTCTTCGGCGATCACTAGCAAAGGCTTCTTGGATTTGCTGATCGCTTCAAGGATGGGAATCAGCTTCTTGTTGTTGCTGATTTTGTCTTCGTGGATCAGGATGTAGCAATCTTCGAGTTCAACCGTTACTTCGTCTTGGTTGGTGACGAACTGAGGTGACAGGAATCCGCGATCAAACTGCATCCCCTCGACGACTTCGACGGTGGTCTCACTACCGCGTCCTTCTTCGACGGCGATAACACCATCTTTGCCGACCTTAATGAAGGCTTCGGCAAGCACGTCACCGATTGCTGGGTCGTTGTTACCAGCGATGGTGGCTACCTGCTTGATTTCTTTTTTGCTCTTACCATCGATGGGAGTCGCCATTTTGCCGATCTGCTCGTGGACAACTTCCACCGCTTTAGCGATACCGCGCGACAAGGACATAGGATCCGCCCCGGCAGCGATCATCTTGAGGCCTTCTCGGAAGATGGCTTCGGCAAGCACGGTTGCGGTGGTCGTTCCATCACCAGCTACGTCGTTGGTCTTGCTGGCGGCTTCCTTGACAAGCTGAGCACCTAGGTTTTCGTACGGATCATCGAGTTCGATTTCTTCGGCGACGGTAACGCCGTCCTTGGTGATCCTTGGGGAACCCCACCCTTTATCCAAAACCGCGTTCCGCCCGCGGGGACCTAGCGTCGAGCGAACCGCTCTGGCTAGTTTCGAAACACCCGCCAACAGAGGCTGGCGTGCTTCGTCGTCAAATACCATTTGTTTTGCCACGTTGAACTCCTTGAATGATGAAATTCGGCCCGATTTGGCAGTCGAACTGAGTGTTCGACCCTTTCAGCAATCTGCGTGCCAAGAGGCCGTTTGAGTGCGGACGGATTTTCCTAAGGCTTTGCTTGATAAGTACTTACGGATAAGCAGTTTTGGGGGTTTTGCGAGAAGTCTGCCAAAATGAGCAAACGCCCTCGCAAGAGTCCTACTTCGTAAACCCGGCTGTATTAGAGTTCGGATTGGAAGCTGTATTGGATGGTTTCGACGAGCCAAAGCGCGATGGCTAGAAGTCCTGCAGAAATTGCTAGGACCCAGACGATTTGGACCCAGCCAGTCGGATCGGTGGCGACCATTCCGTTTTGCACCAATTCGTTGGACTGAAACAGTCTATCACTATCCAATCCGACCCATCGAAACAGGATTGACCGAAGTCGATAAGCGATTGTCAGTTGGTTGATGACTGCTGGTAGCCATGCCAATACGCCTTCGACAACCAAGGCGTAGAGGAATGAAATCACCATAACTCGTTTTTGGAAGAGAACTCCGATCAGAGCAAACAGGGCACCGTAGGCCAAAGAAGCGAGGATGCAAAGTAGGCTAATGGTACCCCATGTTTGCAGGGGTTGGTTCAAGGGGAGGAAAGGGACGGAGATCGAGGTGACCACGACGCCTGCACAAGAGGTCCAAAGGACGGCTACGAAGTACCTGCCTAGGAGCAGTGCACGGCGACCTTGATATCGGACCAAGCTGTAGATCCAAGATTGGCCTTCAATTTCCGTATGGACGATAGGTGATGCCAGCACGAGCATTGCGAGCATGGTCAATATCTGGGGCACCAGAGCATAAAGCAGCATGGAAAAAACAAGGTTGGTCTGCTGATCGTTTTTAAGTTGCTCAGGAACCTGGTAAGCGACTGAGATAAGAAGTGCAGTTGGGATCAGGATCATCATCAAGAACATGGCGATCCTGGCGGGCTTGAAGCTGCGTGATAATTCGTATTCGATCACACCAGGAACCGCCTTAAGGAGTCTGACAAGTGATCCGCCAAGGGGATTTTTGGAGTTTGTTGTTCCCGATAGCTCGCTGAATTTTGTGGGGGTTGTTTTTAAGCTCACGAGTGGGCTCCTGTATTGCGATAGGCGCGTTCTCCGCGGTGACGGGAGATTAAGAGTTTGAATAGCGTGCTGATATCGCCATCGCTCCCGGAGATTCTTTTGATCGAGACGGTGCCCGAGCTGGCCCAATTTGCTAGAGCATCATAAAGTTTCATCGGGCTATCCACCGTCAGTACCAATCGGTTTGCTTGTTTGTCTCGGTGCAAAGCTCGAATCCAGGGCTTTTCCGCGAGCAAAGATGCCAAACGGTCGGTGGTTTCGGACTGAATGATGATGTCTTGGGGAAGGTCAGCTAGTAGTCGTCTCAGTTCACCGGTAGTACCACTGGCCAGGAGCCGTCCACCAAAGATCAGCAGGAACGAATCGGTGATCCTCTCGACTTCATGCAAAACATGGCTTGCAAGCAGCAGGCTTTTGCCTGATTTGGCCCAATCGATGAGCAAGTCTCCCATTTGATGTCGGCCGATAGGGTCAAGGCCGTTGAATGGTTCGTCTAGGATTAGCAGTTCAGGTTCATGCGCGATGGCTTGGGCTAGCTTGCAGCGTTGTCGCATCCCGAGCGAGTAGGTATGGATGCATTGATTTCGTGCATCGGCAAGTCCGACTTGTTCGAGGACTTCATCGGCTCGCTGGTTTGCGAGTCTTTTGCTCCATCCGCACATGCGTATCAGGAGCACCAGCCACTGCTTGGATGTCACGCCATGGACCAGCAGTTCGGTTGCAGGGCAAACGCCGATACGTTGCTGAAACGTGCTCGATCTTCGTGGGTTTTCCCCCAGCACGCTTAGGCTCCCGAGGGTCGGACGAAGCGATCCGGTAATTAGTCCAATGAGAGTGGATTTGCCAGCGCCATTGGGTCCTATTAAGGCATAAGCACCTTTGGGAAGGGAGAGTTGCAGGTCGTTGACTCCGACGACGGTTCCGTACATCAGAGAGAGGCTCTGGAAATCAAAAAGGTTTTCCATGAATTGATTGCAGGATCCTTTCCACTTAGACTTTGAGAACTCTCGAGACTCGCCAGTAGGCATATCCGTAACCTGCGATGGAAACCAGAGTTACTAGAACCCAAGGAGTCCAGGTCCAAGGATCTTTGATCGCCAGGCCGAAGATTTGTTGCTGAAGGTATCCGAGAGTTTCGTAGGGCGAGAAGAGTTTATAATTGCTCCACTGGTTCATCGCATCGAATCTATCGGTGTCGCTTTGCGAATAAAAACCTTGGCTGGTTTGGCTGACTGCCCACAGTGAGTAGTAGGTCACCGCACCGATGACCCACAAAGCAAACCAAGCAAAGCCTGCATAACGGCTTTCTTGAGTCATGGCCGAGAAAGCCAGGGCTACGGCAGTTGTAGGGATGGTCAAAACCAACGAGGCCAGCAGGATTCGTAAAGGGATATCCCAAGTCTGAGCGATTGCCGTCGGGTCGTTCGATAGTAGAAGTCCGACCCCGAAGATCAAAAGAGCGGGCAACGCGGTGACCAAAAAGAGCAAAAAATAAAGGACGGCGGCTTTGCCAAGGATGTATTCCCAAGGCGTCAGTGGCCGAGATAGATACAGCAAATACCCGCGGCTTCTCAGATCGTAGCTGATGAGTCTTGGGGCCACCAATCCGACAATGACGATGATGCCGAGGGCTTGTGGGTACCGGGCCAGATAAAAAAGGATGTAAGACCACGCGAAATGGCGATAGGACTGCGGATCCTGGGCGGCTTGTGAGAGGTCCACTCCGGCTCGTTTGGCAACACTCCTTGACTGTGGA
>JAGWZB010000583.1 GCA_018969045.1 Planctomycetota bacterium
CGGCGGCTCCAAGGGCTCGAACTTTCGCTGTTTGACCACGTGTTACAACACTTGGTTCGATCAGATCGAGACTTGGGCTCTGCGCAACACATGCTGGGCCGATCTGGTAAATGCACGCTCCACAAAATCCCAAAAGCAACAAAAAACGGACGATCATGCCAGTAGTTCCGTTGCAACATGTCCATTTTGAACGATCGGTTGAGGCCGATCGCCCGGTGACATCAGCGATTGTCTCGCATCGATACCGAGCAAGTGGTAGACCGTCGTCACATAGTCTTCAACGCTCAGTGGAGCTTCCGCGGGTTCTGCTGCAAGACCATCAGACGCACCATGGATATACCCTCGCCGTACACCACCGCCTGCCATGACGATCGAAAAAACTCTCGGCCAATGGTCTCTACCCCCACCAGCATTGATCTTTGGTGTTCTACCAAACTCGCTGGTTACCATCACAAGAGTCGAATCCAAAAGTCCGCGTTGATCCAGATCGCTGATTAGGCCTGCAAAGGCGCGATCGAAGTCGGGCATTTGTGGTTCGATGGAGCGATAATGAAATGCGTGGGTGTCCCATGCTCCATAGGTCACAGTGACAAATCGAGCGCCGGCCTCTACCAGTCGTCTTGCGATCAGGAATCGCGCACCTGCTGAGGGTCTCAACACCGGTCCGTGCGGTTTCATGCCGTAGAGCTCTTTGGTCGTGTCGGATTCGCCTTTGAGGCTAAAGGCATCGCGAGCCTGACTCGATGAAAGCAGGTCGTAAGCCCGCTGGTAAAGAGAGTCCATGGTGCCGACCGCATCATCCTGCGTTTGGCTTCGAAAATGGTCGTCCACAAGATTCTTCAGATCCTTGCGCCTTTGGAAACGACTGTCATCGACCCCTTTGGCTAGGCTCAAGTCCCGTACCGTAAAGTTCGAGCGTGCCGGATCGGTTCCCAACGAAAAAGGCCCACAGGAATTGCTTAAGTAGCCGCTTCCTAAATACTGACTTCCTTGATTTGGTACACAAACATAAGAGGGCATCGCTTTTCGGACACCGAGTTGATCCGTTACCACCGAACCCATGCTTGGATAAACCAGTGCAGGACTAGGACGATACCCGGTAAACATGCTGTGTTCACCTCGGCTGTGGTCGACCTCGGTATGCGTCATGCTGCGAACAACGGTCATTTTGTCCGCGACTTTGGCGCTATAAGGCATGTGGGAGCTGAAATAGACCCCTGGGATCGTCGTGGATATCGGTGAGAGGATCCCACGGTACTCTGCGGGAGCATCCGGTTTAGGATCAAAACTATCCATGTGTGCAAAGCCACCTTGAAGGTAAATATGAATCACCGATTTGGCTTTTGCGCTAGTCTGATTTTGGTCTGCTTGAGCCTTGAGGTTGAAGTACTGACCAAGCGAGAGTCCGACTCCTCCCAACCAACCGACTCGCATGAATTCGCGTCGTTTCCAAGACAGATCTGATATTGAACTGGACATTCTAAAAGTTCCTTGCTCGTATGAAAAAAGCGAATCCAACGGTGCGACCGATTCCTAATTAGATTCGTACTGGATGACCAATCTGGGGCGCTGTTGGATGTCTTCAAAGTCTGATGTGTAAAAATCCCAGCCGTTACCGCCAGTATTAAGAAAAACCCAGCCAAA
>JAGWZB010000161.1 GCA_018969045.1 Planctomycetota bacterium
CAGAAAAGTAAAGTGTGTCGCAAGCAGGCTTATTGGCCAAGCAGATCGTGTCGCAGTTACTCAGTTGCGGTAGCAGAAGATCCTCGAGTTGGTCACCCTGCACATCCCAGTAGACCGATTCCGTCATTTTGTCGACAATTTTATCTTTCTCTTGAATCGCATCGAAGAAAAAGTAAAAGTTCTCCAGCATGAGCCCTGATGCATCTTGTCGATAAGCGATCCCGGAGGAAACGACGCTTCCGGGATTGCCGATATACAGATGCGCGGTATCCACCCTCCCGCGATCCAATTGGACTTGCCGATCTAAATCAAACGAAAACATAAAGTAAGGGATCGATTCTCTGACATTCAGCGAGCTGCTCAAAAGACCGTTTTGCCCTCGAAATAGACTAGTCCAAGACCTTCTTCGCGAAGTACGATCGTAATCGTAGATGTAGATCTCTATCTGCCATCGATTGTCGACTCTTTTGATGCCGTACACAGATTCGAATAAACCGTGTGCTTTTTGAATCTCCGCGATCGCTTCGTAAAGAAATTCGCGAGAGGATTCCGAGGCGATTGCGAAGTACATCAAAGCACTTGGCCTGAGCTTGCCGGTGCCATCACACAACGGTTCGTAGTCCCATGCACAGTAGTTCTTGTATTTGGCGTCATCGGGCATCTTGCCATAAATCAAATCTTCCATCGTCATGGGACTCTTTAGGTTGGTACCAATTCAGGGGGCTTTTCTCAACATGGATGTCGAAGCAATTATAGTGGTAATCGTGCGACTCTGTGCAATTGTCCCCAAGTGTCCATTGAGGGTCCATCCGGGATTTCCGTGGGTAATGGTACAATTGTTGGGGAAAGGAACCCCAAATGCAAGACAAAGAACTCTACCAGTACATCCTTGGACTCCAGTCCCCCTGGAGCGTCTCAGAGGTGAAGCTCGATATGCAGTCTCAAGAGATCCTCGTTCGGGTAGAACACCCTGGTGGAACCAAGTTCTGTTGCCCTGATTGCCGTAAAGAGCTTGCCTGTTACGATCACGGAGAGGAACGTCATTGGCGGCATCTGGATTCCTGTCAGTTTAAGACGATTTTGGTGGCCCGCGTACCTCGTGTGGATTGCCCAACGCATGGCGTCAAATCAGCCATCGTTGCATGGGCCGAACCCCACAGCCGTTTCACAATCCTGTTTGAAGCGGCAGATGCATGTTTTTCCCAGCTTTCCGAGGAACAAATCAAGTCCGTAAAGGCGGTCGCCATGGACATGAGCTCGGCCTATGCCAACGCGACCAAGCAATGCATCCCCATGGCGGATGAAAAGATTGTTCACGATCCTTTCCATGTGATGAAGATGGCCAACGAGGCTATGAACTCGCTTCGATACTATTTGTTCACTCAGACTCGAAACTGCAAGGGCGTGGTCCTACAAGGAACTGCTACGTGATCTTTGGAAGCAGCCTGATGCCAAACGAGCACGGGAGTACTTTGACGATTGGTACAAGCGAGTCATCCACACAAAGCTTGCACCGATGAAGAAGCTTGCCCGATCGCTCAAGGCAAGAATAGCTAACATCGTGACCTTTTGTACACATGGAATTACCAATGGAGTCGCCGAGGGAATCAACAGCAAGAGAATGTCAACCAAACGTCGCGCAGGTGGCTATCGCAATATCGAAAACTTCAAAAAAGCGATCTTTTTCTACTGTGGCGGACTAGATCTTTACCCACAGTAATCCCGGATGGACCAAAATACTCGCATACCACCTACCGCCGATGCTTGGTAACTTAACCATTTGATTTATTGCAGAAAACCCTACTGGATCAATCGATGAAGACAGGCAAATCCATTGAGCAACTTCTAATTGAATTCTCGGAGCTGGAACCCTATGGATTTTCCTCGTTACTGTTGCATTGCCGTGCTTGCAAAGTCCCCTTCGATCTCGAGCAGTCGGTGAGAATCGATCGTATAGGGCTGTTCCATCAAAGACTTTTGGTCTCACTAGACGCTAGCGACTACCATCGAGCTTTTGAAGAAGAGAAACTATCTCCATTTGCTCGAATGAATGTACCATCGGACAAATTGCAACAGCTTCACACCTTCCTACCGAAGGCATGGCGAATTCACTTTGGCTGGGAATTGGGAAATCACGGATGGGTTGCCAAGAGTTATCTGGAACTCAGGCCAAGGTTTTTAAAAAATCAGGAACTCGAACCAAGTGAACGACTCGCCCCCAATCAGCTGTTATTCTTGGGATATAAATGGCCTTTAAACGGGATGCTCCCTGGTGTCGTTACAAAGTACAACATCCTATGTCACAGCCCACCCAGAGAAGCGATTACTCAGTGGGAATCGTCCGTTCTACACTTGAACCACGAATACGAATCCAGCGAATTCAAATCGCTTACCACGCTACTTAAAAACTGCGATACGACCGAAGACCCCTTGCTAGTACTAGAGGTCAGCGATGAAGGATCTGCTCGCTTTTCTTACGACATCAACCTTTACGATCTCGAACAAACCGTGGATACAGTTCGAGATCCTTTTAGTTCACTGATTTATCGTTTGTTCCGGGAATCTGTGTATCAATATTCCAAGTCGTATCTGGAATCCATTGCGAAAGAGCGATTGGGACATCTCGCTACGGGTGTGGATCGCCATGGTTCGATCTTCTGGACCTTGTACTACGGAGCTATCCGAGTCATCACCCAAAATGATTGAATATCGATCCGCACATGAACTATGGATCATTGCGAGCATTCTTGGCTATTGAGTGAATTTAGTGGCCGACGATTCAACGCCGAGTTCATAACCACAAAGCGATTACTCCATGTCTGAATGCGGACGCATAAGGACAGGATGGATGCAATGCTAGGAGGCGAAGGGGAGCCAAACGACCGTGATCTCTGCGCTTTTTTGAGCATATTCTTTGGTTGAATTTGCTTAAGCAATCGGTTGTCCACTAAAAATCCTGAACGACCCGTTTCATCTGTATGACTCACTGTGAACTCATTGGTTAAGCCAATTCGGTGGAGTGGTTTCCGTTCCACGGGCCGGCTTGTTCCCGAGAAATATTAGGAGGAATGCTCCGCTTTAGGTGGGCTTCAAAGATGTGAACATCACATAATCGAGCAATTGCTTTTGGTGAAGAAATCCCAATGTAAGAAGGGCTCCGAGGAGAGGGTCTGAGGTACCACGAGCACCGAAACGTTTAGCAGCGGGAATCATCGCATCGTACGACGGTGCCGTAGCTCTCGTCCAATCTTCGATCAACAAAGACACAAACCCCAAGTCAGCCAAATCCTCTTTCAGACAGGTAGCGGAGTACCAAGGATCTGGCCAAGGAGCATACCCTGAAAGCAAAAGCGTATGGACCGAACGATGGAGAAAGTTGTCAAACTCCTCGATCAAAGAGACTTGCGGGACACCTTCGGTAAAATGCAACTCCCGCAACAATCGCTCTTTCAGAAATATGTCTGTGCAAATCAATCGACCTCCTGGCTTAAGTACCCGAAAGGCCTCAGCATAGAATTCCTGCCTAGATTGAAAATGAAAGGCTGCTTCGATGCACAACACCAAATCCATGGTGTGGCTGGGTACCGGTAGAGTCGAAGCATCAGATTCCATCCAAGCAATCGCGTTATCATTCTTGGGCCGTATGGAATTGCAGATCTCCAACTGCCTTGGGTCAATATTGCATCCAAGGATATCTACTTGCTTGCATTCGCTATTGATGCGATCGATTAGGCCACCAAGCCCGCATCCTACATCGAGTATTCTCAAACCACCTCTCAGCCCAGCGATGTTCAGCAATCGACTATCAAACTCCTTTTGAGCCTCATGCAATGGAATTCCTGAAGGATCGGGATCACTCGCATAATAGCCTAAGTGCACGGAGCGATTATGCAATCCTCGGTTATAGGCATCGAGGATCGGTTCAAAATATGCAGGCAAATCAACTTCCATAGTTACCCCCAACAATAGACAGCGTGCCTTGCTTTAGCTTGCGCCATGAAACTGCACATCGTCCAACGAACCTTAGCTCCTAGCACTTTGGTAACTTCATGTGGATACATTCCGGAATCGGCCAAGACTAAGTCTCCAGGCTCTAAGCTTATTTCGACGTAATCATTCATAAATGCATCATCCGTTTTTGAATAGCGGGCTTGTTCGATGGTCTTCCTTTGATCCGAGGTGATTCGCTGATTATAAATCCTGAGATCTCCACCTCCGATCGGCTTGCCGATCATCAGCACAAAAGAGAATAGGTTCGGTTGGATCTGAGTTAACAAATGCTCGTAGGAAGGTCGCCAAGATTGCTCGTTATCGCAATGGATAGGTATATATCCTCCCTGGGCATGTCCGCGTATCGTCGTGAATTGGTAGTTGGATTCTGCATCAGGCCCCGGGGCTGCTAAGTATCTTCGGCCTTGGTCGATCCTCGAAAACCGGTGAAAAATCCGATCGGTGCCCCCTGGAATATCGATGAAAAGCTTCCGCATATTTTCAGAAAAGGCCGATTCTCTTTCAAAGTAATCAAATAGATCACCTTCGAATAGATTCAGATTTTCTCCAAGAAACCACCCTCGAAAGGTTTCTGGAAATCGCATCGTATTCCAAGTGCTGGCGTTTTTGTTGATCGTGTTTTCATGGTCAAGTCGGCCTGCAACCGTTTCCATCTCAGCGACCGAATAAACTTGCTTCAATACAATGGCGACCCAAGCCCCACTGCGCATCTGATCGATGCAGTCGTTGTTTGCATCCCAGGACGAGGCATCCAATTCCAAAACTCGTGTCGATAGATTCATAGGCACTCGAGACTCCGAGCTCGCGTCAGCTTTCAAGCCATTCATTACGGAGGGGGGAAAACCCAAAGAAACTCACCAATCGCTCCGCCAGATTCCTGTGCCATCGCAGACAGGAATCGACACTCCCGCTCGATTGCTTCGGCCGTCCAACCCAAGCAAGAATTCATCTTCAGGGAAAACGGATCATAATCAAGAAGATGCTCCGGGGGAGAACGAACCATCAGGGCCGAGGGCAGGACCACGCAGTGATATACCCTCAATGTGCATGGATAGCTACGAGCCCTCCAAAAAGTCTCGCGAAACGTGTCCGGAGAATCGCCCGGTAACCCCATGATAATTTCGATCGCTACGTGAGCAATAGCGTTCATCTGCTCAATATGCGAATCGAATTTTTCCTCCTCGAGAGTTCTTTCCATGGTGGTCAAAGCAGTCTTGTCAAACGATTGCAATCCGACACCAATGAGTGGCTCCCCTACTTGGCTCATAAACTCCATGTGATGACTCTGAATTTTTGCGGGATAAACCTCACAGATCAGTCGCTTGTTCTTGAAATAACCCGTCTGCTTGGCCGCCACTGCCAATTCGTGAAAGGCTCGCTCGTTAAGATTTAATCCGGCATCGACCATCAGAGCCCCGAGCGGATTACTGATCTGCAAAGCGGTCAACTCCTGAATCAAATGCTCCTGAGTTCGAACTCTTTTTGGTGACTCCATCGTTCCCCATTCACAGTAGGCACATGTGAAAGGACATCCGCGGTACGTTTGCAGAACTGCAAGACCACCGTGTGGAACAAGGTTCATGGAGTAGGGCGAGGCGAGCTCATTTAGGTCACCTAGAGGTCGGGTAAGTGTATTGAACCATGCATTTCCGTCCCAGAGTGCAAGCCCTGGAATACGCTTCCAGTGTTCGAATGATCGTTGTTGGGAGGCAACAATCTCAAGAAATGCGTGTTCGCCCTCTCCGGTCACTAGAATGTCGACCAATTCTCTGAGGTGATGAAACGGCAATTGATTGAACATCGCAGGCCTAGCCGAAGGACCGCCAAAGACGAGAATTCTAGTGGGATCCTGCCTGTGGAGTTTTTTTGCTACCTGGTCAAACGTCGGCAATGACCAAAGATACGTGGAGAAGCCGACCACATCTGGATCCAATGCAACGATCTCTTCGAACAACTCATCGGCGAGTGCGTCGACCAAATCGAATACGGAAACTTCAAGATCCTCAAGAGAGCTGGCCCTGAGCGTCGCCTCCACCATACGCAAGCCGTGGTTGGATATTTTTTCGGGCATCGCAGGATCCCGCTTGGGATACAAACCGATCAGACAAACTTTTCTACCCGTTCGTTTGGTGGTCACAAGCTTTGGTTTCCTCGGAAAAGCCCCTTGCGTGGTCTCATACTGCATATCCAGCGGCTAGCGAGTTGTTCCGCTGCCCTGGATTCGGAAACGACCACCAAAATCGACCGGCCCGCCCACCGCACTTCTTTGTCTCCTGACTTAGATACTCTCTCATCTGAAGAATGTCGGTTTCGGTCCACCCTACACAGGAATGCATCGAGAGAGTCTGCGGACAAAATTCCATCTGCCACTCCGGCTTACCTCGCGTCAGCAATGCGTCAGGCAGCACTAAACAATGATAGACCCGCACTCCAACTCCTTGGCTCCTGGCGAATGCAAGAGTCTCTAGAAATCCTGCGGGGCTATCGGTAGGCAATCCAAAAATAATTTGTATCTCAACCGACTCAACCACTTCTCGCAGCTGTTTGATCGCGCCCTCAAAATTCTCTTTTCCGAATGGACGATTCAGCGATTTTAAAACCGTCGGCTGAATCGACTGAAGCCCCACTCCTAAATATGTAGGACCACAAGCGGAAAGAAAATCCAAATGCTCTGGCTTGATTTTTGACGGATAAATCTCACACCATAAACCCGTTTTTTTGAGTATCCCCACCTTGCTCTCTGCATTGGATAGGTTGCGAAACGCTTGTGCATTGAGATTTAATCCTGAATCCACATCAAATACCGCCTGCGGGGAAACCTCCGCAAGAGCCTCAAGCTCACGAGTCAAATAGTCCTCCGAAAAACACCCCTGGCTAACATCCATCATCCCCCACTCGCAAAACCTACAGGACATTGGACATCCACGAAATGTTTCCAAATAACCGAAGGCACCATACCGCATAAGCCCCATTTGATACGGCGATGGGAGATGATCCATGCTACCTTTCCCCACGCGAGCCATACTTCGGTACCAACCCAATGGACTGGGTATCTCCACACCTTCAATCAGCTCAAAGGCTTTTTTCACTTTGACGCGATCCTGCAATTCATCCAATTGCATCGCCATCTGATTAAAAGCCTCCTCCCCATCGCGGATCACCAACGCGTCTGCATACAGGTGGGCCGGCGCAAAAGGCGCTAGATCAAGCAACGCACTTCGCGCTGAGGGACCTCCAAATACCTGAACACTACCATTGGAATGAACTCGGAATCGTTTGGCGACTTCAACCAAGCAACTTGTCGACCAGACAAACAATGAATACCCTATGAGTTGAGGATCAAATCGGACCAACTCTTCGAAATAAGCTTCCGGGTTATCCACCCCCAAATCGATGATCCTTACCTCGGTGTTGGCAAAAAATGGATTGGCGATAATCGCTGCCTGAATCCGGTGAATCCCATAACTTGGCAACTCATCTCTGGCATGTTCCTGCGCATCGACTTCAGGAGTCATGCACACCAATGCGATCTTTTTTAACCAACGGGAACTCATCCGTTCCGAACCCCTTAGCTAGAAGGTTTGATAAATTGCAACACCATCCATGGCATATCGGCATTTAAGATCTGAGTTTCCGCACAGACATGATGATATTTATCCAAAATCGACTCATAATCGCTTGGAATCCGATAATAATTCCAAAACATCCATACCGGAGCCTGCCCCAAACCTACAGGCACCATTGCCCCTGGAAGCCTAGACCGCTCGAGGATCAGTAATCGCCCACCCGGTAGCAGCCTGTCCCAAGCATTGCGGATGAGTTCCACCGCGTTCTCCACAGGCCAATCGTGAAGCACCGATTTGAAGCTGATCAGATCGTATTGCGGCTGTCGGACTGGTTGCAAAAAATCGCCTGCCTCGAAAACCACTCGGTCAGACATTCCCAGCGCCTCAACATGCCGTTGCCCCAAGTGACACACAACGGGCAGATCCATGACTCTGGCCTGCAATTGCCCAAACCTCTTGCAGATCTGCATGGCAAACTCGCCGCTATTTCCGCCAAGATCCAGCCAACGTCTGTGATCGCCCCACGGAACAGCATCCACGAACAATGGCGCTTCATAACGACTCAAAACCGTTGTCAACTTGACCCACCTTGATGTAGCACGAATATTTTGCTCGCTGATTTCGACAGATCGTCCGTAATCAAATAGACCAAACAACTTGCTCTGTTTCTGAAACGCTTGCGGATCCTCCATCCACAAACTAAACAACTCCACATCCGCGATGATGCTATGACAAAACTCTATCTTCGTAGCCAGCAAATCAGAGTACTCAAGCGCTTGCCTAAAAGAATTCGTCAGTGCCGGAACTCCCTGTTGGGCCGAAATCACCCCAGCATCCATGAGCATCGCCATCAGAACTGGCATATTCGGCGGCGGGTTATCGAATTGGACTCTTTCCTCACGACTCCAACGCTCAATCCAACCTCGTGAAAAACAATAATGCAACGCAGATACGCTGATCGGATTGGCCAAAAACCGATCGACGCATAAATAGCCCAAGAGACCCGAGTCAACGGATTGAACTGAATGTACCATTAAACCAATCTTCCTGAAGGCATCCCATCATCGGGCCCTGCTGTGTGCACCCAGTCGAGCATCTCTCTGTGCAGGGGAAGTTGTGCGAGCATCGACTCGTTTTGCTGGAGGATCTGTTGCAAAACCTCCTGCGTGCGATTCGGATCCGTCGCAAGCGACAGTGCGCTGGGACGTCTGGGCAGCCGTCCACTACCGCTCAAAATATGATAGTAACTCGTTTCCTGAAATCCATCACTTCGCAATCCATCGATCCATCCGCAATCTTCATAGAGTTCAAGTCGCTCGACGAGGGCAGAACTCAGCGGAGCCTCTCGCGCGTCTCTCCAAAAAGCCTCCTCCCTCTTGGATAACCAATAATGCAACTGCACAAAATCTTTCACCTCATCATAAAGCGATGCCATTCGATGATTATAGACCTTCTTGATCGTATCATTACTGAGCCGGTCGGGCAGGAATTCCAACAGAGTCTCAATCGCAACCTGTGTTAAATGTATCCCCGTAGATTCCAACGGCTCGATGAATCCAGAGGCAAGCCCTAGAGCGATCACGTTTCCTTTCCAAAATTCCTTGAGTCGACCAACTCTCAATTTCAGAAAAAGCGGTTCGTTGCCTTCTTGGGCACAGTCCCCGGATGCAGCCGAAGATCGCAACTGTGCTAAGGCTAGCTCATCGTCAACGTGATTGCTCGAGTATACATATCCAAGCCCCGTCCTACTGCAAAGCGGAATCGTCCAATACCAACCAGACTCAATCGCGGTAGCACGTGTGTAAGGAGCGGGACTGCGGGATGCAGTTGTGCGAATGGCAACCGCCCGGTCACAAAGCAATTCTCCCGACCAATCAATAAACTCGACCCCCATGAACTGCTGGATCAATTGAGATTGAAATCCTGAGCAATCAAGGAACATCTCGGCAGGAATGTTTCGGCCCGAAACCAGTCGCAACTGCGCGATTCCGCCGCGACCATTTGGACTGAAACCATCTACCGTGTCAGACAGATGCTCAACCCCATATCGTTGAGTCGCATACGCTTGCAACCAGTCCGCTAGCCGCACCGCATCCATATGAAACGCATAGGATTTGGTATGCGAGATAGGCGATAATCCACCAAAGAGATGTGGACTTTTGGATGCCAAGCAGGCCCCCCAATGCAACGAGTAAGAATGGTAAGGTCTTAGCACCCTCTTTTGAGATCTTTCGGTAAACCAGTAGTGGAACAGATCTTTACCATCGATCCTCGCACCACAGATTCCAAACGGATGCCAATAGTCCCGGTCCAACTGGAGCCAGTCGCTAAACTGTATCCCCAATTTGTAGGTAGCATCGCAAGCCAACATGAAATCTTTTTCTTCCACACCGAGATTATCGAGCAATCGCAGGATCGAGGGTATGGTTGCCTCCCCGACACCAATCCCACGCTTACCCGGCGGCTCAATTACCGTGATCTTCACCCCAAGCGATGAGAAGCAACGCCCCAGTAGCGCAGCTGCCATCCATCCGGTGGCCCCACCTCCGACAATCACAATCCGCTTGGGAAGGTCCTCTTGAAAACTGAACTCAGCCATGTAAGTATTCGATCTTCAAAGTCATTGATTACAGTAAAAACGCCTGTCGATGCAGCACTCCAAGCGCCTGATCGACCAAATAGGGAACGCTTCGGTCGTTGACCAATGTATGATTGGCAACCTGCTCGACTAGCAACTTCTGCTTG
>JAGWZB010000162.1 GCA_018969045.1 Planctomycetota bacterium
CAGGGAATTTGAAACAGGCTTGTTGGATTTCTTGAGGGATCGCAAGTCGGATGTACTTCAAAAGATCAGAGATGTTGGCGATTTGACACCTGAAGTCGAAGAGATGATCAAGTCGACGATCAGTGCATTCAAAGCTACCTTCCGAGCGTAATTCGAGCCGAGGAAACTACTGGCAATGGCAAACATTCGTCAACTCGACAAGCGGCGTAAAAGCGTTCGGAATATTCGCAAGATTACCCGGACGATGGAATTGATCGCCACAGCGAGATTCAAGAAAGCGATGGATCGCGCGGCGGCAGCGACCGACTACACCAAGCGGATCACGCAGATCGTTCAGGATTTGGCAAGCAGTGGTGCGAGCGTCAGCCACCCGCTCCTTGTAGCTCATGAGTCGGTCAAAGCGGTCGACATTTTGGTGTTGACTGCCAATCGAGGTCTTTGCGGTGGCTACAACGGCTCGGTGGTTCGGGTTGCTGCCCAGCGTCGCAACGAGATCCAGCAGCAAGCCGATGCGGGCCAAACCTCGGTTAGCGGCAAGCGGGGGATCGCGGCCATGCGGTTTGCGGGAGTTCCGATCGAGAAGACTTACACGCAGTTTGACGACCAGCCCAGTTTTGATGAAGTCGCCAAGATCGCCGATGATCTGATTTATCGATACATCTCAGGTCAAGTCGATCGCGTCGATGTGGCTTATACCAAGTTCATCAGCAGTTCCAAGCAGACACCTGTCGTTGAGACCTTGCTCCCTTTTGCTGGACTGGATGTTTCGGCACCCGCCACGGAGTCGACAGATGCATCGGCGAGCAAAGTTCGAGACGATTACGAGTTTTTGCCCGATGCTTCGGCGATTCTCCAAGAGGTGGTGCCGGCAAGTTTTCGAGCAAGGCTCTTTAAGTGCTTTTTGGATGCGGCTGTGAGCGAACAGATCGCTCGCATGGTAGCTATGAAAAGTGCTACTGAAAACGCTGGTGACATCATCAAGTCGCTTTCACGCACCTACAACCGCGCTCGACAAAGCAAGATTACCCAAGAAATCATGGAAATCATCGGAGGGGTTGAAGCCCTCGGGTGATAACTCTGCCGCAGTCCAAAGATCAAAATCCACAATTCACACAGGCAATTAACCCAGAGAAGATCATGAGCGTCTCCACCGCCAATAGGGTTGGTAAAATCAGTCAGGTTATCGGTTCCACTTTCGACGCAGAGTTCCCACAAGACAATTTGCCGCCGATTTACAACGCGGTGAAGGTCACCAGCAGCAAAAAAGGGGTTGATATCAACCTCACCGGAGAGGTTCAGCAACACCTCGGTGGTGGAAAGGTCCGTTGCGTGGCCCTTGGAAGTACCGATGGTCTGATGAGAGGTTTGGATTGTGTCGATACGGGCAGTCCGGTTTCAGTGCCTGTGGGTGAAGGCACCTTAGGTCGAGTCTTTAACGTTCTGGGCAACCCTATCGATCAGCGCGGTGACGTGAAAGCCGATACCAAATGGCCAATTCACCGCAAAGCTCCCGCCATTTCGGAACTCTCGACCAACACCGAAGTCTTCGAAACGGGGATCAAAGTGATCGACTTGCTAACTCCGTTCGTACGGGGTGGTAAAGCAGGGCTGTTCGGTGGTGCGGGATTGGGTAAGACGGTTATTCTCCAAGAGCTTATCGCTCGCGTGGCCAGCTCCCACGGTGGTTATTCGGTGTTTGCTGGGGTGGGAGAGCGAACCAGGGAGGGAACCGACCTGTGGCTCGAAATGCAAGAGGCGGAAATCGGTAAGACGGGTCGCAAGGTTATCGAGCAGACATGCATGGTGTTCGGTCAGATGAACGAACCACCTGGGTCGCGTCTTCGAGTGGCGCTCTCGGCTTTGACGATGGCAGAGTATTTCCGCGATACGACCGGTAAGGATACTTTGTTGTTCGTCGACAACATTTTCCGATTCTCCCAAGCGGGTTCTGAAGTTTCCGCGTTGCTGGGACGGATGCCTTCGGCGGTGGGATATCAGCCGACGCTTGCGACCGAGATGGGTGCTTTGCAAGAACGGATTACTTCGACCAAACGCGGTGCGATCACTTCGGTGCAAGCCGTTTACGTTCCTGCGGACGATCCGACCGACCCGGCACCAGCGACCGCGTTCGGACAGCTCGACGCATTTATCTATCTGGAGCGTTCCATTTCTGAAAAGGGTATTTATCCTGCGATCGATCCGTTGGCATCGAACTCTCGGATTCTTGACCCGGCGATTGTAGGTGATCGTCACTACAACATCGCACGTCGAGTGCAACGAACTTTGCAACGTTACCGCGAACTTCAAGACATCATCGCGATTCTTGGGGTCGATGAACTCAGCGAGGAAGACAAGACCGTAGTGCGTCGAGCCCGACGCATCGAACGATTCTTGTCCCAACCGTTCTTGGTTGCTGAAGTTTTCACCGGTAAGCCCGGTGAAATCACTACGCTTGCAGATACGATCCGAAGCTTCGAGGAAATCTGCGATGGCAAGTGGGATCATTTGCCAGAATCGGCCTTTATGTATGTCGGTCCTATTGAGCAAGTTGAGGCCCAAGCCAAGAAGATGGCTGAGCAAGGGAAGAAGTAACCATGAATTCTCAAGCTGGAGTTCACTGCATCGTCGTCACACCCGAGCGAACCGAACTGGATGTCCATTGCGAGGCTATCAAGCTGCCCATGTTTGACGGGGAGCTGGGTATTCTTCCTGGTCGCGCTCCCATGGTCGGAAGGCTTGGGTACGGCTTGATGAAACTCAAAGCGTCCTCTGGCGATCAAAGTTGGTTCGTCGATGGTGGTTTTGTGCAAGTAACTCGTGATGGCGTCTACGTCCTTACCAATCGCTTGCTCAAGCCCGATCAGATCGATCGTCAGGGAGCCGAAGAGGACCTCAGAAAGGCGACCGAAATGGTAGCCAAGACCCCCGAAGCCCGAGCCCTCAAAGAGCGAGCGTTGGAACAAGCTCGCGGTAAACTAAGAATCACAGGTTAGAAATCGTATTTGAGGCATCAGCTCATGGGTTCACGCAAAGGAAGCGGTTTTGCAGGCGTAGGCGTAGCGATAGTGACACCGTTTCAAGACGGTAAGCTCGATGTCAAACGCCTCCAGGAGCAAATCGATTTTCAGATCACATCGGGCGTTACTTTTCTAGTCCCCGTAGGAACGACCGGAGAGTCCCCTACCCTTTCGCATGATGAACACGAACGAGTGATCAGCGAAGTGGTCCAAGCTGCACGTGGTCGTTGCAAAGTGATGGCAGGAACAGGGAGCAACTGCACGGCCGAGGCGTTGCGTTTGACCCGATGGGCGGCCAAAGAAGGTGCCGATGCGTCCTTGCAAGTTGCACCGTACTACAACAAGCCCACGCAAAGAGGTTTTTACGAGCATTTCAAGGCCATCGCTTTGGAAGTCGGAATCCCTCACTGCGTGTATAATATTCCTGGTCGATCGGCCAAAAATATAGAGCCAGAAACAATCGCCAAACTCTCCGAACTGCCCAACATCACCATGGTCAAGGAAGCCACAGGATCGCTGGATCAATGTTCGCAGATTCTCAATAGCACAAACCTCACGGTGCTCAGCGGCGACGATTCTCTGACCTTGCCCATGATGAGCATCGGAGCCGAAGGGGTGATCTCCGTGGCTGGAAACATTGTCCCCGGGGATTTGCTGGTGATGGTCCGTGCCGCGCTGGCTGGCGATTTCGTCCAAGCAGCCCAGTTGCACCACAAACTCTTTCCACTGTGTCGCGATATGCTCTCGCTTGCCACCAACCCAATTCCGGTCAAAGGTGCGATGAAGCTTTTGGGTCGAGATACCGGTGAGTTGCGACTCCCGATGACCGAGCTTGAGCCCAAGGAATTCGAGCAATTGCGGCAAACGCTCAAGCGATACGGTTTGCTAGGTTAGGATCCGCCTGAGTTCATTCTTTGGTTGACACCGGCGAGACGCTGCATTAGTATTTTTGCTGAAGTTCTGCATTGAAGGTTAAGTCTTCACCCCTCTTTTGGTGTTCGGGTCTGGGCTATAAACTTTGGTGTTGGTCCTCTAGCTTGGATCTACAAATTGTTTTTTGTTTTTTTTCCGCTTGGTTGATTCTACAGGTAACTGAAAGCATCCAAGGGACGTACGTTCTTCCTTTTCTTTTTTTGTATTGGGGATGTGTTTTATGAGAACCACAAAAAAGGGGTTTACCCTGGTGGAATTGCTGGTGGTCATTGCGATCATTGGTGTGCTGGTTGGTTTGCTGCTACCGGCAGTGCAAGCGGCACGGGAAGCTGCGCGTCGGATGAGTTGCAGCAATAACCTCAAGCAAATGGGGTTGGCGGCTCAAAATTTCGAATCCGCTTACAAGACGCTACCACCAGGGGAATGGACTCGGGCTTCGACAACCGCTTCGACGAGTCGTCCTGCTTGGACCACGATTGTGTTGAGCTTTTTAGAACAAGCCAACAAATTCAATCAGTTCGATTTTACGGTCGATGTGAATACGGACGCGAAAAATTTGGCTGCGCGCCAGCAAGATGTCGCGACATTCTTGTGCCCTTCGGATCCGTCGGATGCTAGGTTCTTTGCCAACAGCGTGACAGTAGGACGATTAAGCTATTTTGGAAGTATTGGTGGGTATTCCGACTGCCGCGTATTGGATGACTTTGGAGGGATTTTCAACGGCAACTTTAGCAGTGTGGCCCTGAACCAAACGCCTAAAGGAATCAAGATGGCTTCGGTTCGGGATGGTACGAGCAACACCGCCCTTTTCTCAGAAGTGATGCGTAAGTTTCAGGATACTACGGCAGTCAATTACACGACCAACAAGGCTTCAGGAGATATCTCTCAAGGCGTTGGCTTGGTCGACGGACGTAATGATGCAGGTTGCCGTGCCGGAAGTACCGCGGGCACTCGGATCAATTATGTTGGGTTGCAATATTATCGTGGTGGCATCAACCACAACACGCTTTACAACCACACTTTGCCAGTCAACTGGAACCGTAACACCAACAATCCAGCGACTCAGCAGTACACTTGTGGTGACGCTTCCTTTAGGCGAGCCCACATCGCTGCGAGTTCCTATCACTCCGGTGGAATCAATAGCTGCTTTGTCGATGGTTCGGTCCGTTTCGTAAGCGAATCGGTTAACTTCCCGATTTGGTACGCTGCCGGGACGCGTGCCGGTGGAGAAACGGTTCAGATCGAGGATTGATTTCCATCGATTTGGAGTTTTAATTGGGTCTAAATCCAAGGGATCCAGGAGCTTCTCGAAACGACTAGCTCCTGGTCCCTTTTTCTTTGTTAATGCGATTGATACACGAACACACAAAGGTTTTATCCAACAATGAATACCGCCTCGGTGCTTAGACGCCAATTTGGTTTGGGGCTTTCTACGCTCTTGCTCGTATGCGGATTGGTCGGTTGCGGAGGCACCAAATCCGGGCCCGTGGATCAACCCATGCGCGTGGCACTGGAAGACTTTGGCCAGTTCCTGAAGAATCTACCGACCGATAACCTAAAACCTCCCAAGGACATTGCGACGTTCATGCCACTTGAGCCTATGGCACCGGTAGCTGCCGAGTACTTGGTCAGCGGCGAACTGGTTTATTTCTGGGGAGCAGATCTGGTCCAAGGCGGAGATCGCATCATCGCGCACCAAAAGACGATGGACGCTGACGGATGCTGGGTGCTTAGGGAAAGCGGTAAGGTCGAGAAGCTCGCAGCGGATAAGTTTGCGCAAGCTCCGAAAGCGAAGTAGACCGCTGATGTTGGGGTGGTTAATCGACCGCTTATAGGCGCTGATGACCGCTAATGTTGGGGTCCGGTTGGTTCTGACCGCTAATGGGCGCTGATGACCGCTAATGTTGGGATCCGGTTGGTTCTGACCGCTTATAGGCACTTGATGACCGCTAATGTTGTTGGGATCCTGTTTTGGATCGGATCAGCGTCCATTAGCGAATATTAGCGGTCCGGTTGTTCTGACCGCAAATGTTGTTGGGATCCTGTCTTTGGATCCGATCAGCGTCCATTAGCGAATATTAGCGGTCCGGTTTATTGATTTACGTTTTCGACTTTGGCGAAGATCATCCGTCCGCCTTGGGTTTGAAGGGTGCTAGTGACTGCCACTTGGACGGTTTGATTGATTTTGTCGCGGCCACCTTCGATGACGACCATGGTTCCGTCATCTAGGTATCCGACACCTTGGTCGTGCCCTTCCCCAGGCTTGACTACGCGAATGAGAAAGGCTTCGCCGGGTAGATACTGAGGCCTTAGGGACGCGGCGACTTGGTTCAAGTCGATGACTTCGACATTGTGAAGCTTGGCGACTTTGTTGAGATTGAAGTCACCGGTAAGCAGTTTGCCATCGAGGTGTTTGGCAAGCAGGACTAGTTTCATGTCGACGGGTTGTCCGGCGAACTCAGGCAGTTCTGTGTCGTACATCATAAAGTCAACGCGTTTGGAGGTTCGGATACGGTTTAGGATATCCAATCCCCGCCTGCCCCGGACGCGTTTAAGTTTGTCAGCGCTGTCGGCGATGGCTTGCAGTTCCATCAGCACAAAGCGGGGCATCACCAGACGATTGTCGAAAATATTGGTTTCGGAGAGCTCGGCCAAACGGCCATCGATGATGCTGCTGGTATCGAGAACCAGTGGTTTGATCCCTTTGAAGTCGCGTGCAAATTCGACGTAGGGGATCACGAAACGAAAGTCGTCTTTGGTTTGTAAAAGCACGCTTACGCAAGCGTAGCAGAGTGTGATGAGCACCCCGAGCGAGATGTATGAGGAGTACGGATTGGTCGCTCCAGGGTTGTTGATAAACGGTCCTAACGCGAGCATCAGCAGATTGGTAAAAATAACCCCGATGAGCAATCCGAAGTAAATCGCTGAGATCACTTCGATCCGTTTCCGTGGAATGAATAGATCCAAGGCGATGACAGCGCAAGCGATCAGCAGCACGCCGGAGAACACCAGATAAGGCGTGATGGCGGTGCGTTGCTCTTCTCCAGGGACGATTTTTGCGCTCATCGAGTTGGCAAGCGACGCACCGATGCTGGCTGCGGCGACCACGAAAATGATCCGCAGGACGATGATGGCAATCGAATCGGCAAACGGAGAGCTTGCCTCCCTTTTGCCGAGAGTTTCAGGCCTTAAATTATCCACGCTATACTTGCCGCTCTCAACGTGTTTGTCTCTAAACGTGATTGTCTGGGGGCATCGGGTCGGAATTTCTAACCGGTTTTTAACCCCGCTAGGATTCTAGTCGAAAGTGCACGGCGCTTGGATGCTTTGCAAGTTCGAATCCAGGTCAGCGGGGCGAACCCCAGCCGATCTTAACGGATTTTCCGAGAATCACCAGGGAGAGACTCGACAGCTTAAGCTTCGATGCAGGGATTCGAGAGGACTCCTATCCCTTCGATTTCAACTTCGAATCGATCTCCAGGCTTCAGGAAGACCTGGGGAGTTCGGGCGACACCGACTCCGGCCGGGGTGCCGGTAAATAGTACGTCCCCTGGTTGGATCGTGAGGACTTGGGAGATGTAGCTTAGGAGCATCTCAGGGGCGAAGATCAATTCTTGTGTCGAAGAGTCTTGCATGGTTTGGCCATTGAGTCTTGACTGAATCCTTAGGTTCATAGGATCTGGAATCGCTGCGGCCGGTACGATCGCAGGGCCGATGGGTGCAAAGGTGTCGAAGGATTTTCCTAAGAGCCATTGTTTACCGGGTTTCCCTTTTTGCCAGTCGCGAGCCGAGACATCATTGCCTGCGGTGTAGCCAAAGATGGCTTGGCGAGCTTCAAGTGGATCGGCTTTCTTCAGGCGTTTGCCAACGACGACGACCAGTTCAGCTTCGAAGTCGACTTGGGAGCTGATCTGCGGGACTTCGATCGGTACGTCGGGGCCGATCATGGAGCTGGAGGCTTTCGAGAACACGATGGGTTCATCGGGGATTGGAGCATTCGTTTCCAGTGCATGGTCTCGATAATTCAATCCGATGCACAGGATTTTTCCGGTGCAGTCCAATGGGCAAAGCAGTTCCAAGGGGTCGTCGGTGGGGCCCAGTTTTTTCACAAGGCTAACGATTCTTGGTTGTAGGGAATCCCAGTTTCGGATCAGTTGGCAAGTGGAAACCGGGAGCGAATCGTCGGCGGCGCAAACGTCTTGGATCCCTTGGGGTGATTTCCACCCCCAGCCTACCGAGCCATCGGACCGTTTGAAACGAACGATCATCGCCAGGCCCAGTGATTATTTAGGAGCCAGCATGGCGATCATCTTTTTGCCTTGCTGGGATGGTGGTGATTCGAGTTTGGAGTGTTCTGCAAGATCGGCGAGGATCTGTTGCATGACACGCTGGCCTTCTTCGACGTGGGCCAACTCTCGCCCCTTGAACATCACGGTGACTTGGACTTTGTCTTTGTGCTTCAGGAATCCGATCGCTTGGCGGACCTTGGTCTCGACATCGTGCTCACCGGTCTTGGGACGCAGACGGATCTCTTTGGTCTTGGTTTGGTGAGTCTTTTGACCCGACTTCTTATTCTTCTCGTACTTGTACTTGCCGAAGTCCATGATACGGCAGACGGGAGGTCGTTCGTTGGGGGCGACCTCGACTAAATCCAAGTCAGCATCTCGCGCCCGACTCATCGCTTCTTCGAGAGTAATCACACCGTACTGAGTTCCATCGGGGCCGATGACACGCAGTGGAGAGATGCGAATTTGGTTGTTGATCCTAGTCTGAATGCGTTCGATCGTGACGCTCCTTTGCGAATGGGAAACGAGGCTCCGCCTGGACAGTTCGCGGAGTTGAATTTAATCCAAAAGTATCGACTCTAACGGGGGGGTGGGTCAACGGACACATCGAAAAAATTCCGGGTTTTCTGCCCAGAGTGCTTACGAATTTGGCACTTGCAACCCGCTTTGGGGACGCTAGGATTATGACCTCTTACAAAGTTGCCCTTGTAGCTCAGTCGGTAGAGCAGCTGACTCTTAATCAGCGGGTCCAAGGTTCGAGTCCTTGCGGGGGCACTTTCTGGTGGTTAATTCCCTAGCAGTTGTGGTCTCGCCGAATTTCCACCTCTCCCAAGGCAAACATCGATGAAAACCCTGCAACGGATCTGTCTGATGGGTATCTTAGCTCCGTTGATTTTGGTCGGTTGTCAGAAGACCGATTCATTTTCGCCGACCGAGGCTTCGAACCTTAAGCCATTGGCTGTCATGTATGGCCGATTCATCAGTTCCAACAGCGGACGTGGCCCAAAAGATCAACAAGAGCTCAAGGCATTCATTCAGAGTCGGCCTAAGGACGAACTTAGCAATCTAAACGTCTCGGACATCGAAAGCCTGTTCGTGTCCTCACGCGATAAGAAACCGTACAAGTTCAAGTTTGATCCCAAACCGGCTGTTCCAGGCCAGTCGGCTAACATCTTTGCATGGGAGCAAGACGGCCTGGAAGGTAAGCGATACGTGGCCGGGACGCTTGGCGAAATTCTCGAAGTCGACGAGCAGAAATTCCGCCAGCTTGTTCCAAACCCTTAGCCAATCCCCTTAGTAGTCACCCGGAATAGTTCCGCCATCTTCGCGGTGTCCTAGCCGATTGAAGATGGTCAGATCGACTTCGAAACCTAGGAATCGAACACTTCCATCGGCCAGCAGGATATTCATACCACTGGAGTGGGAACTACCGAATCGGTACCCTTCCCAGCCTCCTTGATTGTCGTATTTGCGATCCGAATTCGGTGCAAAACCAGTGTATCGCACAACGTCCGGATCCCATCCATCGGCCCAGCCTGCATCGTCGTGCCAGTCGCCGGTCTTGTAACGGACGGGACTGAGTTGTTTTTCACCGACGACCATCGTGTTGCTAGTTCCGTCGGTGATGTTGGCGATTTTGGATTTGCTTCCTCGGAAATTACCCGCTTGGTCGACTCCACCACGCACGATCACCCCGTTGTAAGGTGCTTTTTCCCAAGTCATATTCCAAGTATCTCCGTACCAGAATTGGTCCCAGCTATTGGGCCGGTCCGCAGGGGTCGAAGCGGCATAGTCCATCAAGAACCGGCCACCTTGGGAGATGTTGGCTTCGGGACCTCGGCGAGATGGACAAAAGAAGATTGTGGGTCCACCCCGATACCGAAGTGTATCGACGTTCTTGGATGTGTTTTGGCTCGCCAAATTCCCCTGTTCGATAAAAGGTAAGATTTGGGTCGCCCAGCTTCCAACGGCACCCCAAGGGTTGAAGCCACCTGGTGGAAAGTACTTGTACCCATCATGGTGCATCTGAATCGCTAGCCCCTGCTGCTTGAGATT
>JAGWZB010000163.1 GCA_018969045.1 Planctomycetota bacterium
GCCGTGGAAGTTATGAAAGGCAAGTTCGATCTGGCGAATGTTGTTTGAGCACGACATGCGTCGTGCAGCCTCCCGTGCGGCTTGTACGGCCGGCAGGAGCAGTCCGACTAAAATGCCGATGATAGCGATGACCACCAGCAGTTCGACCAGGGTAAAACCGCTGCGTGAGGAAGTGTGTTTCTGGGATAAATGTCTCATGATTTCTTTCTTTAGAAATAGTATTCTTTAATGATCAGGTGGACTCTTGCCGGTACGATCCGGAGTGTCTGGATCAACGTATCTTAAAAGGCTCCAAAACGTTTGTGCCTTTACTCAATTGAACTTCAAGACCCGAAGTAGCTTCCGAAGCCAGAGCTGGCGGTAGGTGATTCGTTGGAGCTTGATCTGGGGTGTCCCTGTACCATTGTTCGATGGTGACTTTGTATTTGCCTACCGGAGCACCGTCGGCGGTGTCGTAGGTCGACAACTGAAATTTCCCTTGAGCGTCGGTGGTCCCGCGCGGCTTGGGAAACTTGGCTTGAGCATCCGTCGGGTGGAATACCACCGTGGCTCGCTCCAAGGCTTTACCATCCTGGCTCAGAACGGTACCTTCGACCAGTGACGTCGCGATGCGATCGCTTCGAGAACAGCCAGCCATCAGCGAAAGACTTACCACTGAGCACAGGAAAGCCAGACGAGAGAAAACTTGAACACAACGGGACATACGACCCTTTCGAGGAGAACCTGTGCACAAACCCGTGTTGTGCAACCCATGTGAGGAGCTCCAATGAATTGGTCATTCCACACAAACGTGTCGATTCGCTTTCCGGGGTCGGATCAGCAACTACTTAGCTAGGACTGGCGTTCGAATTGGATTTGAATCGGCGCTTCTCGGTCCGGTCGATTTGCACCACCGATCCGTCATGGATCACAATGGTGATTTGGCCGTACCTTAAGCCTTCGATCGCCTGTCGAATCTGTTCCAGATCGAATTGCACTTCCCGTTCCAATTGGCCCTTTTTTTCCGAATTTTCGTAGGAGTCCTTCATGGTCACGCATCCTTAATGGCTAGCTAGGGACTAATTAGATGGTGTAATCAGGTGAGAAAACGTGGGCTTGCATCGGTGTGATGAAGACCTGCTGTCCGATGCCAAGTTCCAAGGATTGGAGTTGGTTCATCGGAACGTCGACACGAACTTTTTGATCGTTGTCGGTTTGCACGAAGACTTTGGCACTCGCTCCGGCGCGATGGATCTTTTGCACCTGACCGGAGATCGACGTGTGATCGATCGAGTTGCGTGAGATTTGAAGTTCGTGGGGACGGACGTAGACTTTCGATTCACCCTTGAGGGTCTCTGAACTTCTTCCCGAGAACACGTTGACGCTTCCGAGGAAATCGATGACGAATTCCGATGCGGGGCGATGAAAGACTTCTTCAGGGGTTCCGATTTGCTCGATTTTCGCTTGGTTCATCACTACGACGCGATCGGCAACCTCAAGCGCCTCTTCTTGGTCATGGGTCACCAGGATGGTGGTCGTATGCATTTGTTCATGAAGTCGCCTGAGCCATTCTCGCAGTTTCTGCCTGACTTTGGCATCCAAGGCACCGAAGGGTTCATCTAGCAAGAGGACTTTGGGTTCGATGGCCAAGGCTCTTGCTAGGGCGACTCTCTGGCGCTGGCCGCCGGAGAGTTGCATTGGGAAGCGATCGCCGAAGCCTTCGAGCTGAATCAACTGAAGAAGTTGTTTGACGCGATCATGGATCTGAGCATTCGATGGTCTTTGGCCTCTGGGGCGAACCCTTAGTCCAAACGCGATATTTTCGAAAACACTCATGTGCTTGAAGAGCGCATAGTGCTGAAAAACGAATCCTACTTGGCGCTGCGAAACGCTCCATTTGGCCACGTCTTGGTTAAAAAAGAGAATTTTTCCTTCTTCGGAGTTCTGGCTCCGATCGGGAACTTCCATTCCAGCGATCATTCGAAGCAACGTTGTCTTTCCTGAACCGCTGGGGCCCAGCAAAGCGACCAATTCCCCGCTGTTTACTTTGAGACTTACGTCTTGAAGGGCTTTGTAAGAACCAAAGGTTTTGTTGACCTGGCGAACTTCTACACTCAAAGTAGTTCCTCCTTGTCCTTCGAGCGATAGTCGATACGAGCTTCTAACCAAGATTTGGCGATGAGCGTCAAAATGCTCAGTGATGCCAGAATCGATGAGAGCGCAAATGCAGCCGGGGCGTTATAGTCGTTGTAAAGGGCGTCGATCTGGAGAGGCAAGGTATTGGTTAGGCCTCGAATGTTCGATGAGACGACCGAGACAGCACCGAATTCTCCCATCGCCCGCGCGCTGCATAGCAGTACCCCGTAGAGAAGCGCCCAGCGAATATTAGGAAGTGTGACTTTCACAAAGGTTTGCCATCCGCTGGCACCCAAGGAAACGGCTGCCCACTCTTGCTCGCTCCCCTGTTCTTGCATCACTGGAATTAACTCTCTGGCAACGAAGGGAACTGTAACGAACATCGTCGCAAGGACGACACCGGGGACCGCAAAAATCACCTGTAGTCCAAAACTCTGTAGTGTCGATCCAAACCATCCGTGGATGCCGTAAAGCAGAATCAACATCAAACCAGCAATCACAGGGGAAATTGCAAATGGAAGATCGATGATGGAAATCAGCAGCGATTTGCCCCGAAACGAATACTTTGTGGTCGCCCAAGCGGCTGCTAAGCCAAAGAACATATTCACCGGCACACTGATGGCCGTGGCGAGCAAAGTCAAAGCGATCGCGCTTTGTGCATTGCGATCCGAAAGGGCCAACGCATAGGTCTTGATCCCCTTGCGAAACGCCTCCCAAAAGATCACTCCAAGCGGCAGGATCAAAAGCAGAAAAACAAACCCGAGCGTCAACCCGATCAGGAGGAACTGAACCCATTTAGGGTCACGGCTCTCATGGCTAAATCCTTCGGTACTGGACATCGATGCGTAATCCCTTAGCTTCGCCCTGTCTTGCGCTGGATAAACCACTGAATCGCTTGAATACCAAGCAGTAGACCGAAGGTTGCAGTCAGCATGACCACCGCGATGGCACATGCTCCGACAACATCGTTCTCGTCAAGTCGACTGACGATCAAGAGCGAAGCGATCTCGGTACGCATCGGGAGATTTCCCGCAATAAAAATCACACTCCCATACTCACCTAACGCTCGAGCCAGCGCCAGGGTAAAGCCCGTAAGAGCCGCTGGAAGCAAACTGGGTAGAGTCACTCGAGTGAAAGTTTGTAATCGGCTTGCACCCAGGCTCGCACTAGCTTGTTCGGCTTCGATATCCAGTTCCTCAATGGCAGGTTGTATCGTTCGCACGGCGAACGGAAACCCGATGAAAACAAGGGCGATCAGCACACCCAATGGGCTGATCGCCGTTTTGATTCCCCAAGGGATCAAGTGCTGGCCGATGAGACCTGTGGGAGCATAGATCGCCATGAGCGCAATGCCCGAAACCGCAGTAGGCATAGCAAACGGTAGATCGATCAACGAGTCGATCATACGTCGTCCTATAAAGCGATATCGGACCAACGTCCAGGCAGCGACAAAACCGAAAAATGTATTGATCAAAGCAGCCAGAACCGAGGCTCCAAAGGTCAATCGCAAAGATGCTTGGACTCGTGGGCTCTTGAGTGTTTCTATGAGCTCCGTTGTCGAGACCGCTGAGGCTTTCAACAGCAGCGCTGCAATCGGCAAGGCGATCATCAAGGTCACGTAGAAAAGCGTGAAGCCCAGAGTCAGGCCAAACCCAGGTAAACGTCGAGCTTGCATGGTACCGGTGACACTCATCGGAATTGGTTTACTGGGCTTTGCTCGAGTAGACTTGATCAAAGACCCCTGAGCGATCCTTGAAATGCGTCTCTTGTGCTTCACGCCAATCCGAAACGATGTCGGTCAATTCGAATAGTTTTACCTCTGCAAATCGCTGCATCGTCTCTGCAGGAACCACCTCGGAGCGGCGTGGTCGGTAAAAGTGCTTGGCAACGATCCGCTGTCCTTCGTCGGAGTAAAGGTAATCGACATAAGCCTTCGCTAATTCGGTGTTGCCGTGGGCTTGGGCGTACTGATCTACGACCGCGACGGGGGGTTCGGCCAGAATACTGATGCTTGGAATCACCAACTCCACTTGCGCATCGGCACTTTCCCTGAGTGCAAGGTAAGCCTCGTTTTCCCACGTGATCAACACGTCCCCGATTTGACGTTGAACGAACGTATTGGTCGCTGCCCGTGCGGATGTATCCAAGATAGGAACATTCGAATAAAGCTTGGCGATAAACTCTTTGGCGTATTGGGTTGCTTTGGCGACCGAATCGGATTCGTTGGCGTCTTTGAGCTTCGACAAATCCCCCAATTGGCTCGATAGAGCGTATCCCCAAGCGGCCAAGTAATTCCATCGGGCTCCACCGCCAGTTTTTGGGTTGGGGGTGATCACTTCAATCCCATCGCGGGTCAAGTCGGCCCAGTCCTTAATCCCTTTGGGATTGCCTTGACGCACCAGGAAGACAATCGTCGAGGTGTAGGGGGAACTGTTGTTCGGGAAGTTCTTTTGCCAAGTCGAAGCAAGAGCGCTGGTTTTCTCGGCGATCGCATCGATATCCCCAGACAGAGCCAGCGAAACTACATCGGCATCGAGCCCTTCGATCACAGCGCGGGCTTGCTTGCCTGATCCGCCATGGGACTGGGCAAATTCAATCACCTCGTTGTGGGTTGATTGCCAGTGTTCGGCAAAGACTTTGTTGAACTCGTCGTAGAGTTCCCGGGTCGGATCGTAGGAGACATTTTTGAGCGTGCGAACCTTGGTCGTCGAAGCCGATTCCGAGGGGCTGCAGCCACAGTTGCTCAAGAGCACCAGGCACAGCATGGCCAAGACCGCACCGGTGTTCCGGAAGCCGTCGACAAACGAGGAGATTTTAAGCATCGATTCCAGAGACTCTTTCGAGGGTTGATCTTCGGTGGCCCACGGGCAAAATCCAAGCAGGAAACCACTGATTACCATGCTGTGCAATTCCTGCGCCAAAATCGAGTAGAAATAAGCTTCGTCGGCCTTTTGGTAAGAAGTACGAGTTATGACAGTATTTCTAGGCCTTAGTCCTAGGTGCCAGGCACCTCGAAAGATTGGGTCGCAGTTCTGGGGTGCCAGGCACCTTGAGCATCCGGTAGCATTTCAGGGTGCCAGGCACCCTGAGCCTTCAGGCATTATGAGTATTCTTTATTTCAGGGGGGTGTTTCTAGGTGCCTGGCACCTAGCGAGATTCTTTAGTAGTTCGAGGTGCCAGGCACCTCGAGGGTTCGGCAGCGGTTTACGTGAGTCCTTGCCTTGTAAATGCGATAGTTTGCTATTATATTAAAAGGCTATGCTATTGCATGTGATAGCTACCCATCTGTTTTGATAGTTCTCTGGGTTAGGAGGCTTGGTCCGGAAATTGCGTTTTGGGGTTGGTCTTCAAGAGAAACGCAACAGGGCTTACGCCAGGAATCCTATGACACAGCTGCCGATCCAAAGATTATGGAAACTGGCCCACTCGGAACTACCGACGACGACTACGGCTGGCGAGTTCCTGGAGCTTGTGCGCGAGGTTCTTCCGGTGCAGAGCTTGAGTTTGATGGCATTCTTTGGCAATGATTCAGGATGCATTCGCAGGGTTCTTTATGCCAACAGCGGTGGCTTGTTCGACACCCAGCCACGAGAGATCTCTTGCAGTCTTTCCCGTTGGTTAGAGCTTCGGCAATGGGCCGATTCAGCAACGCTTCTTGAGCAGCCAAGTCCTAGGCGGAGTGGCAAGTTGGCTTGGCTTGCTACCGAGGAACTGACAGGTTCTTTGGTCGCTTTTGGCTTGCATAGCCCACCGCTGGATCGTTCTGAGCCAAGTTCGGTCGGCCAAGCGGCGGGTATCGCGGTGTTGGAGATTGAGCATGGGCGTTTGCTTCCTGCCTCGAGCGAAGAACTGCTGGGGCAGATTTCAGCCCCATTGGGCTTCTATCTTCAGAAGCTCCTACCTAGTGAGCACCATGAACCTGCGTTGGTGATATCCCCAAGCGGCCAGTCCCAGGAGAACCAAGACCCTAGCGAGTCGATCGTTGGATCTGGCAATGGTCTTAAGAAGGTGATGGAGCGAGTTTCGCTGGTATCAAGTTCCGATATGCCTGTGCTGATTCTTGGTGATACTGGAACGGGCAAAGAGGTAATCGCCAGGGCGATCCACTCTCGATCTTCGCGATCCAACCGTCCCTTTTTGAGGGTCAACTGCGGCGCGATTCCTTCGGAGCTGATCGATTCTCAGCTCTTTGGCCATGAGCGTGGGAGTTTCACGGGAGCATCCGATCAGCGCAAAGGCTGGTTTGAAAGGGCCGATGGTGGAACTTTGTTTTTAGACGAGGTTGGGGAATTGCCTTTGGCAGCACAAGTGCGATTGCTACGGGTCTTGCAGGAGCATCAGATAGAGCGAGTCGGTGGAGAGAAAACGATTCAAGTCGATGTTCGGATCGTGGCAGCCACCCATCGTGATTTAGCTGCGATGGTCCATCAACGGACTTTTCGGGAGGACCTTTGGTACCGTATCAATCTGTTTCCTATTCTGTTGCCCAGGCTCTGTGAGCGCCTCGAGGATATTCCTTCATTGACCAAGCATTTCGCTAGGAAAGCGGCGGCCAAGCTGGGTTTGCCTTACGCTGAGCCGACTTCATCAGACATCGACCGACTCTTGAAATACTCTTGGCCTGGGAACATACGTGAATTGCAGGCCGTTGTGGATCGAGCGGTGATTTTGGGTCGTGGACATCACTTGGATTTCGCCACGGCCCTTGGGTCAAGTTTCATCCTGCCGACACGACCGGATCCGTCGAATGAAGAGCCGACGTTTTACGAAGTGATTCCGGAGTCTTCATATTTGCAACCCGCACCGGTTTTGCCGTCGGTTCCAAATCAACTGCCATCGAGTGAAGTGGAAAGTCGATGGCTACCGCTTGACGAGCTGATCAAGCAGCACATCGAAAAGACGCTCGTCAAGTGCAAGGGTCAGGTGGAAGGAAAACGGGGTGCTGCAAGGATCCTGCAAATCAACCCTCACACGCTTCGCGCTAAGATGAGAAAGCTTGGTATTCGTTGGGCAGATTATCGATCCGAGGAAGACTAGCGGGCCTTTTTGCGCGGGGTATCGCCCCATGCTTGCGGGCGAACCACGTCCCAAACAAGCCCCATCTTTTCGAAGGCTCGGATGGTGATCCAACTGACGTCGAACTCCCACCACTTGTGACCGTGTGCCGCTGCGCGTTGATCTGCATGATGGTTGTTGTGCCATCCTTCGCCGTTGGCAAGCAGACCGATGATCCAATTGTTGCGGCTGTTGTCCTTGGTCTCGTAGTTGCGATATCCCCAGATATGGGTCACTGAGTTGACGCTCCAAGTGATGTGCCAATTCAGGACTGTTCTTACGAACACACCCCAGACCAGCAAGCTCGAGCCGAACTGAACCCCTCCCCAAACATTTCCCGACATCAACCAGCCGATCAAAAATCCGGCGACTGGAAAAAGCAGTGCGACGGCGATGTAGACCTTGAGCCAATTCTGATGGCGCTCAAGCTTCATGTAGAACGGGTCTTTGAGCAAATCTCGGGTGAATCGCTGATAATCTTTGACGTTGGTGAAGTCTCGGTTTTCGAACATCAACCAGCCGAAGTGTCCCCAGAAGAAAGTGACCAAGGGGCTGTGCGGATCGGGTTGATGATCGGAGTGTTGGTGATGGATCCGATGCATGGCGACCCAGCAAGCTGGTGTGTCTTGCATGGTGCACACACCCAGCAGGGCTAGGGTGTGTTCAAACCATTTCGGAGCGTTCAATCCACGATGGGTCAGCATCCGATGGTAACCGATATTGATGCCCAGTGTTCCAAAGACATACAGGCCCAGGATGCTCAGTGCGACTCCGGTCCAGCTGAAGAAGTAGGGGACAAAGGCCAAGCATGCCAGCAGATGGATCAGTGGTATCGAGATTGCGTAGCGCCAGCGGACTTGGATCGGTTTGACGGCCGTTTCAGGCCAGGGCAATGTCTGGCTTGGGTCGGCCGGAAGGACTTTGGAACCTCGCGTTTCGTGGTTCAAAGGATCCGACGCAGGTGTATTGGGAACGATTTCGATCGACATCAAAAAGTGCTTGGGTTGGTGTGGTTGAGTTGCAAAAAGCAGAGGGGATTGTTCTTGGAAACCTGCAGTAGTATCCCTCAAGCCTTCTGGAGAGTCGACTTGAAAAACTAGAATTATCGCTTCTGATACAGCGGGTTTTTGGAATTTCAGGCCATTGTATTCGCTAAAACCCTAACCGATGGCCTTGGGAGTCAACTGCGATAACTTGCCTGGAGTAACACACCGACGCTTGGTGATGTCCGGGCTTGATATTAGTGGATCACTGCCATCGCCGTATAGATCGCTATTGCGGTGAGGATGGCCAACAAAATCAGCTTTAGGGGCATAAACGAAAGCGTTTCCATGATCCATCCGGGCTTGGGTGCTTGCTCCTCCCATTGGGACTCCTGGATAATCCCAGTTTCGAACAGGGGTTTCCAAAAATCCCTGATGAACTGCTCCTCAAAGTAGTCCCCGTGTGCTTTGTCATGCGCGCGGTCCATGACGTCGGATCGGCCAAATCCATAGCGACCAGTATCTCCATACCCCCAACTTAATTTTCTAGCCCAAAAGGGCCAAACATCTTGCGTGCCATAATCGTTGATCACTGGGTTGTTAATCCGGCCGGATAAATGCTCCCATGGGTAATCGCTTGGGATGATGCAACCGCATAAAACCAAACGCTCCAATACCAAGTCCTGGGTCTGTTGAAGGACTTTCGAAATCGTATAGGTCCCAAAACTATGGGCGATCACCGAATACTTCTCGACACGGTATTCGTTCTTACCGATCTGGATCTGTCGTTGGGTAAATCGGATCGGAGCTCCTCGTGTCCATACCGGCAGCCAAAACCGAAACACGTCGAAGTACCCGTATTTGATCGGAACAACGACCACTCCTTGGACCTCTTCGAGAATCCTCTTGACGAGTGCTTGCCATCGCGCTCGATCCCGTATCCCATGGATCAAGAAGATCACTTCACGAACCTTCTGCGGTGGGTCTGAGTTGGTTTGAGGGATCGGAAATGGAATCGTCGGCGCTGCCTCAACGACAAAGATTTCAAGGATGAAAACGGCTGGCAACTCCCCAAGCTTCTCCCATCCTGGAGCCAGCACCCAGGGAGATAAGGTCGCTTCGATGAGCGTTGGTTCGGTACCCGAAGCGCTGGCCTGCACGATTTGAAAAGGATAGCTTGCCCGTAACAGTTCCAGCACCTCCTCCAAATCTCCTTGGAATTCAATCCTTCCATGGATCTCAAATCCACAGGATTGAGTCTGCGAACTGCGGACTTGGAACTCGATGTTTTCAGCGCGTCGATCTTGGTCGAAGATGACGCTACGGAATTGGTCTTCCAAAGCTTGGGCGGTTTGCTGCAGTAGGTTTTTGATGACTGCAGGATCTTCGGCATATTCACTGGACATGGCGGGCCCTGATCGTTTCGTTTCTGATGGTTCCTTGGACCTTGATGCTCAATCGGCTCGGATCGATTTGAACCGCCTTGCCGATCTGTTCCGGGGGACTCGAAATCCAAACCCCTTCGATCGTTTCGAACACTCGAAACTTGAGCTTGGATTCAAAGAGATTGCGGTCCAACTCGAACGAGCTTTCGCGCACCGCTTGGGGAATAGAATCCAGGAACGCGTTTTGGTAAGCAGGGTCGAGGTATTGCTCTGCTATCGATGAATAAGTCCAATTCTTGTGGGGGGATTTCGGAAGTGCCACCATCGCTGCAAAGAGCTGATCGCGTTGGGGACCCGAGGACGCATCGAACGCATCTTTGAGGTGACTGACCAATTGGTAGGTGGAGTTCTTGGAGTCCATGGCGTAAACTCCTCCCAGAAATAAACCGAGCCAAAAGTCAGCAGCCTTCTGGTCCGACCGCCGCGACTGCACATCGATCACTCTGCCGGTGCGAAACCCTTGCGAAGTATTGGGTCCGGAGAAGATCGCTGCTTTTCTCCAAGTCGAAGATTTGCTAAACACGTCATCTAGAATGGACAGTTGGTTGCCTTGACTGGAGGTTTGAAGTCGGAAAACATCGTCCTTGGGAAATAGCCACAAAGC
>JAGWZB010000164.1 GCA_018969045.1 Planctomycetota bacterium
GATGTACATCGACTTTTCCCTTATTTATGTTGTTCAAGTGAATATTTTTGATAACCGCAAGGATCTCTCGTACTTAGCGTCGCGGTACTCGTGAATACGAAGGTCCCCGAAACACGTCTGTTCCATTGCTTTGTGCTTTGCCTAACCAATTTCCTAATGTCCATCTTTTGGTCGAATTCCCTATGTCCATATTTGCATCATGGAATCGAATTCAATGCTCTTTCGGATGCCGTACGGATAGGCTCTCGAGAGGCGATCAATTCGTCCCAAGCTTCTTCCCAATGAGTCCAAGTCGTTTGACTTGCGGCAAAGATCCAGCGTCGGTCCGGGACTTCCGACAACCCCATTGTCTTTGCAAGATCGCTAGGACGGTAACTAGCTACCGCAGGCCCATCAAAAACAACTGAGCATCCTTCTTTGAATTCTTGATCCGCCCATACGACCAATCCATGATCTTGGACATCGTAAGGATGTTCTTTGACAAACTCTGTTTCAACTTGACCCCTCACCAGAAACACACCGCACTTGCGCAGAAACCCATCCATCGCAAGATAAAACGCCTTTTTCATTCCATCTGATGATCGATCCAACCAACCTGGACTTCGCATCCAAGCAACCAACCAACCACTTTGCTCTTGGATGACAAGTTCCAGCGGCAAGTCTCTCCTAGCCGTTGGATCGGGGTCATTGATATCCAATCGTATGGTCAAGCTATTGGTGGAAACTATCAAATCGGTACAGGCGAGCGCTCCATCGGACGGACCGACACTCTGATTGACTAAAGCCAACAATTCCCTCTCGATGAACCTCTGAACATCATGTGTGACATGATGAAGCTTTTTCATGCAACTTCGCCGCTTCGTGAATCGCTTCACTGAAGCTGAATCGTTTTCCAAGCGTCTCATCGAGCGAAATAGCTTTGGAAGTGTCCCAGAATGAAACCCTGGTCTGAGTAAACGCTCGATCGTCTCGCCATGACTACCAACGGGTATAGCGCCCAGACTGTTCCAACGGTTCTGGCGAAATAGCCGCCAATTCTCCTTAAGCTCCCAGACAGCGAATCCAAAAAAACCCGGTAGGAAAACGATATTGAACCAGGTAATCGACATCGCCAAGGCTTTGTTCATGTAGTTGCTCAGGAACATCTCCATATTCCCAGCAAGGATCACAAGAACAGGTAGGAATATTTTGTGAGCTACCGTCACCACCGGAAAATGCTTCACCGGGTGCAGCGTCGGCTCGATGAGCAAATTGATGTAGATTCGAATGAGAAAGGAAATCACAGACCAAAAGAAACCCAAAACCGCCTTGGCGATCAGCGATATCGCGCTCTCTTGACTATGGAATCTCAACCATTCGTCGACGGCATAGATAAATCGCTCGAACGCTAACAACACGCTGCGGAATAATTCGACGACCCAGTCGATCGCAATCACAAACCAACGCAATCTGAGCAGATTCCACACACCTCCCACGGCTTCGAAAAACACCTCTTGCACATCGCGACCCACCCGCGAGTTCAAAAGCACACTCAGTGAAAAAGTCTCAAGGCTCGCTCTGAGAATTTGATTGACCCCGGTTCCAAAGGGCTTAGCCAACATCCACTCAAACACCAACACCACCAGCCCAGGCTTGAGAACATAAGCCCATGCAGAACGTGTCCATGGATGATCTAGTGTGGTGCGAATCAAGTCCCAAGGTAGAAGCTGCTGAGGCAGGCGTACGAAAACCGCGTAGATCAAATGCCCAAACCAGCGAATCGTTTTCCATATCGCGTTTCGAAATCGCGGCAAATGGATTAATGCCATCAAGAAGAAACCGAGCACAATCACCATCGGAATAATAGTCAATTGGCTTGTAACAATCTGATCGACCGCTTGATCCGTCGTCTTAGGAGGAACCAATACGACCTGACCTGCCTCATCTCCATCGAGCAGACCAAAACGATCCATCGTGGGCCAAGATGCAGTCGCATTACTGGTTTCATTCAAGCCTAAAGCCGACTGGATCGTCTGATCCGTTTCGACATTTGCAGTAGGCTCTTGTGAAGCAGGACCAGGATCGACGACTTGATGGGAATCCTCGGAGTCTTTGGAGTCGTCATGCCCGAGAGTCTTGTGTCCTCCGGTCCAAATATGGATTTTGTGCCAGATGTGTCGAATACTTTCGATCAACACCAAGGCTCCGCCAAAAGGGATGATCAAAAAGAGTGTTGCAAACCGGCCCTTACCAGTACCAAAAAACACGGCGCTGATCATCTGGATCCAGCGCAAGTAAAAGTCGCCACGCCGATACACTCCGTCCAGAACGGTATCAAGCCGATCATCAGCCTTGAGCAAGCGGTCCCCAGACCACGCTTCCTTCAAGCCATTGAGATCCGGAAGCTTTAAATCATTCTTGCTGACAGCATCACGGAAATATCCCATCGAGATATAGCCCCTCTCGGATATGCAGTCCAAGGCATCTTCGACTAGCTTGTTCATCGCCACCCGTTCAGGAAACGATGACGGAGTCATTCCAACTTCCAACAAGGTCGACTTCAGAGGCTCTCGGATCCTCAACCTCATCTGCTGGTCGGCTTGATGCGATGCATCCTCGAGCAAATGAGTCAATTGATCGCGCTCAGACCCGCTGAGTCGGACATGAACCAGTCGGGCTGTTGCACTCGCAAGATGCTTGGCCATCTGAACTTCTTGCAGATTGTAAAGCGGCCTGCGAAGGGGCTTGGAGCCAAAGGATGTCAACCAGCGTAGCAGATCGACACGGTAGGAAATTCGCTCTTTATCCAAACATACCTTTTGAAGATCGTACAGCAACCGCTTCTCAGAGTTCCAAAAACCTTGAATCGCATTCTTTGCCAAGGCCTTGAGCACTGAATGCCAATCATCGCTTTGGTGTGCGGGGAATCCAACGGACTCACGAAGTCGCTTGACCAGCAAGCGCAAGTCTGCGTCGGCAGTCGACTCGGCCTTGGCTCGCTTGCTCCGCGATGGCGCACTTCTCTCAGCGCGTAACGCAGAGGTGATCGCACGGACGGTATTTCCCCGCTCGGTCGATCGGTCTCTGCGCCGCATGTAACGAAGGTACTTTCGTTCTGAAGTTCCCGAAGCCAATTCCAACGACCAGCCTTTCTGTGTATTCCGAAGTACAGCTTCATCTTGGGCTTCATGGCTGATGGATTCTATCGAAGCGGCACCTGCAATTTTGGTTCTGTGTAGGATCTCCTCGACGGCTAGATTCATCCCCATCTTCTGCTCAAGATCATCGACTTGATGGAGCGATGGAAACCACGTGCTAACACGCCCGGAATCAAAGGCATGGAATTCCCAGTAATGGGCTAGCCACTCTCGAAATGCCTCCACCCGAGAATCAGGATGTAGCAACCGAAGCTCGTTCCTGAGCACATGATGCGCCTCGTCAAATTCGACTTGACCAATCTGATGGATCTTGGATTGTACGAAAGCCAACTTGTCAGGCGTCTCGAGGTAACGGAGTTCTCGATCCAAGTGGGCATGAAAAAGTCTTCTCCATAATAACAGCTTCAGTTCTTCAAGCGGCCAATGCTCTATCTGATCCACACCCGGTAACTGCAAGAGAATGACGTCTGATCCAAAAGAGGGGTAGTACGCGATCCCGAGCTCGTCGGGAAGTATCGTCGATAGGACCTCCTGGGAAGACACAACCTGGGATTCACCGTGCGGTAAAACCATCGCAAGACTCGGATGCTTGGACCGTTTCCTGAGAATCCTACGCATCACACGGGGTTCAACCAGATAAGCCGTTGCGTCGGCAGCCCATACCGCTTTGCGCAACTCCTCGATTCGAACAGCAGCAGGCGATTGGGACACGGAGGCTCATCGGCAGAATGGAGGAGACAAGCAGAACCACAGGTCCCCGATTTTCGCATATTTCGTCGGGATTTAGAAGCAGCATTCGAGGGACTAACAGCAATTGGATCCTGTGTCCCTGGAAAACCAAGGTGTTTTCTCGTACCCTATGCACCCTTGACAGCACGTTGCTAGTTTTGTGTCAGCCACATTCGATTAGGAATACAGAGATGGAGTTAAAACGTCTAGGCAATTCGGATCTGTTGATCACCCCTGTGGGCATCGGAGCTTGGGCTATTGGTGGTGCTGGCTGGGCCTTCTCCTGGAGCAATCAGGATGACTCTCAAAGCATCGCCGCAATCCACGCTGCTTTGGACGCAGGTGTCAATTGGATCGACACCGCTGCGGTCTACGGACTTGGCCACTCTGAAGAAGTTGTCGCCCAGGCTCTAAAAAGCTTCTCGGGTCCAAAACCCTACGTGTTTACCAAGTGCGAGAGAAACTGGGACGAGAATCGCCAAATCGTGAAATCCTTAAAGGGAGCCTCGATTCGCCAAGAGTGCGAGAACAGCTTGCGCCGCTTGCAAGTCGATACCATCGATCTGTATCAGATCCACTGGCCTGAACCTGAGGAAGACATCGAAGAAGGTTGGAGCACCCTGGCAGATCTCCAGAAAGAGGGTAAGGTTCGTTGGATCGGTGTATCGAATTTTAATGTCCAGCAGATGCAAAGAATCGGCTCGATCGCACCGATCACCTCACTGCAACCCCCTTACTCTCTGATTCGCCGCGATGTAGAGACTGAAATACTTCCCTACGCCAAGTCCAACCAAATTGGCGTGATCGCTTACTCCCCTATGGGCTCTGGTATGCTAACCGGGACGATGACTCGTCAGAGAGTCGAGAGTCTTCCACAAGACGACTGGCGAACCAGAAGCGTCCATTTCCAGGAACCTCTCCTGACTCGAAATCTTGGCATCGCACAAAACTTGGCTGCGGCAGCAAAGGAAAATGGAATATCAGCTGGGCATCTTGCAATCCTCTGGGTGCTAAACAACCCAGCCGTGACCGGGGCAATCGTCGGTGTCCGAAATGCACAGCAAGCCAATGAGTTGGCGAAAGCTCTCGAACTGAATCCATTGGATTACCTTGATGCACTCAGTTCGATCGCCACTGCCTGAAGGCTCCTCAGGATTGATTGTGGCTAGGAGTGTATGCTACTGGTTTTTTTCGGACTCGTACTCGAAGCGGTCTAGCATAGCGATTCAGCCAATTAGTCTGCAAATTACCGTGAACCGCTTCGATCAACCATCCGCATCGCAGAAGTTCAAACAGCCATCGAGTACGATCAGGAAGAAATCCAAAGCGATGCACGAACTTACGTTTCACCCACAGTAATTTCTAAACAACCGAACATTTAAGTGAACCCGTCGAGTGATTCATCTATGCAATTCTCAAGCGCATTCGATTCCTGGAATCTGAAGTGGCACAAGATCATCCGGCCAATCGTGGTCGCCGAAATGGCTCAAGCGGACCCAGGACATGGAATAGAACATGTCCAGCGGGTCATCAAAAATGCAGTTCAGATCTCTCAATCGCTAGATGTCGACTACGAAGTCTTGTTGCCTGCGGCTTGGTTGCATGATTGCGTTTGTGTGCCGAAAAATTCACCTCTGCGTTCCCAAGCTTCACGGCTGGCTGCCAAAAGAGCTTTAGAGCTACTGCCAGTGTTAGATTATCCAAAGGAAAAGTTACCTTCGATCGCTCATGCCATCGAAGCGCATAGCTTTTCTGCCGGAATTCCTTGCCAGAGCATCGAAGCCGAAGTTCTCCAAGACGCCGATCGACTAGAAGCACTCGGGGCCATCGGCCTGGCCCGCTGCTTGATGACCGGCGGTGCCATGGGCCAACGACTTTATCATCCCGATGAGCCATTCCCCATCACGCGTGCTCCTCGCGACGATCAGCAATCCGTCGACCATTTCTTCACCAAACTGCTTAAGCTGCCTTCGACGATGCGTACGGAATCCGCAAGACTTATCGCTCGAGAAAGAGCGGAATACTTAATCGATTTTCTCAAACAACTCGCCAGGGAAATCGATGTCTCTTTTGATCCCTAGACTATCGGTATCTGACGCTTGGTGGTTGTGGAGAATGCATTGGAATTCAATGTGGGATTTTTGACATGTGGGTTGAGCGTCCCAAAAAATTCTGATATTGCCGCCTGAGGATCGCAGAATTGACCATAGGAATCACAGTTGGATTTGATAAATCGAGATCCCCTTTTCCAGGGGATTCCCATAAATTCCGGGGAAGATCTTGAATTTAATGGTTTCTCTTGCTCGCAATCGTCATCTCACTTAGTCCAGTGTGATACCGCCTTACCATCAAGGTGCAATCTTTCAATGTAGACTCGCACTCTATTCCAGGTCCAACGCGGTACGATCGTTCGGGCCGATTCGAGTCTGTCTCTCTGAAACGTGAATGCATCCTTCAGTTGAAAACAATCTTCTCGTTCACGGACTTCGTCGATCGCCGAGGGGGACTCGCCGGCTATCGAGCTGCAAACGATGCCATTAAAGATAATGCTCTTTTCATCAAGCGTTTCGAAATAGTCTAACCAGCCGACCAGTCGATGCGGTAGCTCATGTTTCCAGGTATCCCCACCATACTGTTGAATCGAAAGCAACAAATCAATGGCTATGGATAACTGTTCTCGCTTCATCGATTGCACAAACACCCTTGAGCGCTTCGAGTCCCGTAGCAGGCTGAGGATTGGGTCTAGTGCAATAGCCTTTCGCCAAACGGAGACTTTCATTTGATCAAGCCAAAATGATTGTTCCAACGCTGGGAGCGACTCGAATGCGGAAAGCAGATCTATCAGAGCATTACCGTCGGTCAGCCTTGCGGAATCGGTGCTTAGTTTTGACATCACCGCCTGTACCTCAACGCTTACGTCGATCCATTTTACCCACTGATCGATCGTCGTCTGGATGTCGGTCTGGTAGTTTCCAAACAACAAACTATCCTTTTGCGAAACTCCAACGGACTGATGTACGATATTATCGGATATCCACTTGTCGACGTGCGCTCTTGCCTGATCGCTCAAAGTTACGTAGATGGCACCGAATTCAAGCTTGAAACTTGCAATCAATGCGGCGAAAAACGGGCCACCATGCTGTATCAGACTGGTGTTGGCGTGAAAAACAGAACCGGTCGCCCCTCCGCGAATGAGTTGATTCGTTTGAAAGCTACAGTGAACGAGGGGATCGATACTGCGTTCCAGAACCAACTGCATGTTTGATTGCGGCTTCTGCTTTCGTTCTACGTCCTCGCAGACTACTTTTGCGAGACGCCCTGCCATCCACCATGCCAAGCTAGCAGAGTTATCATCGCCCAATTCAGGCCCATAAAGCGGGATCCATGCAAGGAAATGATTGGCAAGTCGACTCAAGCAGGTCCAGAAGCGACCTCGTCGCGTCGATAGATCACTATTCCGTGACAAGCATATAAAATCGGATAAATACTCTGCTGCTTGCTTTTGTTGGCTTTGGTCTAGCTTGTCCCACCCTGCGACCAGAGCCACACATCCATGGAAGGCAGAAAGGTAGTTGTCGCAGGAAGCAAGCGTCAAGAGCTCTTGGGTACTGATATGGATCTCGGACCGCTGTGCAACATTCAAGAGTGACCAGTCGTCTACCAAGGGTAAATGGCCCAAATGGTTGCAGTACGCGCTCACAATTCCATTTTTTGCTGATTCTTGGGAAACATCTGGGAGCACACGATCGTTCATGCTCGCTCGGTCTGTACAGGCGTGGAACGAAGACGTAGGAAGAGTGTTTGCAGGATGAATTCGAGGATAACTACAGCGATACCAATAGTGAATAAAGTCCTGATTATTGGCAAAGAGCACTTGCCGAAATCCTGCTAAATTCAGCTGCCAGTCATTTTCAAGGATCTCCATGAGATCCTCGGTTGCTGGATACCAATGAATAGCCCGCTTTTGAAAAATCTTCTTGGACTTGTCCTTCATCGCCTTCTTCAATCTCTCGGACATTGAACCCTCGGATCGGGTGCCCAATTGACTCAAGTAAGAGACTACAGACTCTCTTGCTCTCGAATTCGGGTGCATCAGCAAATCCGACGCTTCGAAGACACTTGCCCCATCACCTTCTGGTTGGCGATGAAAAACGATCGGACCAGGAGGCGCTGTCTTGATGACGTATTCGTCTTCAAAATTCTTGAGTACACTCAAGACGTATTCAGGTACTTCTTGTTCAGCAGGCTTTATTCGAAGCGACTTGGATGCCTCCAGTAATGCAATGCCCCGAGAATCGATTTGGTAAGAACCGTCATGATGGAAGGGTGACAATGCATGCTTCGCGATGCTGCGGCGATACACTTGCTGAACACGGCTCCATTTCTCCTGGGACACACCGGTCTCCTCGTTTTCGTCATCTATTTCGATCATGCTAAAGACCGTTCTGGACCACTCGGATTGCGACATGCGCAATGCTTCCTGGAGAATGCTCATCAACCTTGCGGAACGCGATGTATTCGGATTCGCACTTCGCTCCGAAAGCACGTGTACCAGCACTAATTTTGCTTGACTCTCCGATAGACGAATCTGTACATCAGTTGAAACACTTATGGGCAACGTCGGGAGCAAACTATCGATGGACCAACGCGTAAACAATTCCGCCGCTTCATCGGTGATCGAATCGTCTGTCCAAAGCAGGTTGACAAACCTTGCAACCGTTCTAGTCCAATAAGTGTAAAGCTCCTGTGCCATTGATACTCGCGAAGTCACATTCTCAGCCCCACCAAACAATCCGACGTCCAGCATGCAATCCTGGATATACCTAGCAATCTTCTTGAGTTGAAACCCAGGTGCCAGCCCAGATTCCATAGTCATCTTCGCAGCGTGCAGTAACAACTGGTGGTCGATCTTTAGAAATCGATAACGCCAATCGATTAGCTGAAGAGTGTGCTGAAGCATTTCGTCCTTTGAAATCAAACGCCCGGTTTCTAGCGACGGCAACCATTCAAGCGTGCTAAAGGCTACAACATCCCTGCCATCGGATTCGTTTTGGGCAATGGTGAGCAGAACCCTGTCATCGGCCAAAAACGGTAATCGGCGTTCCTTTGCAAGATCAAACGCAACAAGGCTCCGTCGCAAACTATCGACCAGTTCTGCCTGGTTAGCTTCCCTCACAGAATCATCCGATGCACTTGCGCGGCGGAGCCCAATGTATTGAAACTTGTTGTTGTCTCGAACATTTCTCCATAAATCGCGACTTTCACGAGCCGTCTTCGTTTGATGATCAAAAGCAAACTGTTCTTGTTCTAGCTCGCGAGCGGCTGTCTCCGTCAGAGTCACTCGATGCCGTTCTACCAAAGGATCAAGCAGTCCAGCCGACTCAAGAGTTTGGACGGCCAAGAGCGTGAATTGACAATCGTTTGATATCAACAGGGACTCAATTCCTTGACGCCCACTCACGATGAAACTCTGGTCTGCCGCAAGTTGTTTGTATTTTTCGTTGGAGATAAGTCCACGCTGCTTCAGATACAGCGCAACGTCGCCGACGGAGTAGGACGACGCGTCCGCTTTGCTTTGGAAATCGATGGCTTCGATATCGAAAGTTCCAACACTTGGACGACGAAGCCGCCCGCGAACCATCAACGAGAATAGCTTTTGGGATTGTTCCACAATCGAACGCTGTGGCGGCTGAAGTGCTTTTGCATCGAATAACTCAAGATCTCGGTACTCTGAAGGTAGATAAATCGTTCCAAAGTAATCAGCGGCTTTCTCGAGCAAACCTAGCTTATGCAAGGTAACCAGGGCGCTGATGTCGGCAACGACCGCATCAGTTCCTATCTTTGGTTCAATGGGCTCAAGGTGTCGCTCTCCGCTTTCGATTAGTTTCGAAAAGTATGCGTTCGATGCATAGGTAGAGAATTTTGCGCGGCCTGAAAGAGTACCCCACGGAATCAACCTTTGAGTTCTATAGGACCACGCCGACAGGATGGGCGTATGCTCTTGGAATGCATGCATCGTCCAGGGGGCTTGACCTCGCACCACCAATTCATCAATTCGCTCAAAATACTGTCTGCGACCATCCAAAAAATCGGAAATCTGTCCAAGATTCAACTCGTGCAGAGTTTTTTCTTGCTCCGGCTTTTCATCCTCGATCAAACCGATCTGGCACATCGCGTTGTGCGCCTCAAGCTCATGGGCAGTCACGTATCCCAGGTGCATGTATCTGTGTAGGAAATCGACCTCGTTCCAGAATCGGTTTCGGACCGATTCCAAATC
>JAGWZB010000584.1 GCA_018969045.1 Planctomycetota bacterium
CTGATTCGATTCTCAAAAAAATCGATTTGCTCTTGGGTGAACGCCTCCTGCCCAGCTTCTTGGTGCCCAGACTCTTGAGCGGTTGCTGCACCACCAAAGATCTGCGCAGCTAGGGCGACGCAGAACAAACCAAAATGTAGGACCCGCGAGGTTGCTTTCAAGCCACTAACTAGCCATTAAACGGTGGGCAGTTGGATCCCGTCGAGCGAAACACCAAGTTCCTTCAAACGAGCGACGATCTGTTCGATCGAAAGTGGCTTTCCGGCAGCAAGTGCTCTACGCGCCTCGGTGTAGATGGTCAACGCGACACTCCGATCGATCCCCATACGTGCAAGGAGAGGTAAAACGCGTTGGAGAACATCCATTCCACCAAGCATCGGCGGTCGCACGACAGGGAGTGTGTTTACTGGAGGAGCATGCAGGCGTTCCCAGTCAATACCCAGTTGCTCTAGTCTGGCGCGGACTTGCTGCAAATCAAGGGGAGCTGCTGCATCGATCGTTCCCCAAATCTCTTTGCGGATGGTCTCAATAAGTTCCACTTCGATTCCAGCATTCTTGAGCCGTGCCAAAATCGATTCAGCGATCGGCTCGGTGACCATGATCGCTGGCATGATCGGTCGTTCGGGCTGCTCAGGCCTTTCGGGCCTTTCAGGTTGCTCGGGGCGCTCGGGCCTACCGGGTAGCTCGGGCCGCTCTGGAATTTCTGGTCGGGCGGCTTGCGGTAATATCGAGTCGACGTCAACTCCTAGCTCGGCGAGCCGATCGCGGATCTGAGTCAGATCCAGCGGAGTGCCGGCTTGTTGGGCTGCGAGCATTTCTTTAGAAATCGTGGCGATGACATCCGGCGACACGTTGAAGGCTTGTAATCTGCTTGAGAGCGATTGGATGAATCTCTCGAGTCGTTTGAGTTCGATTTGTTCGTGGGTCATGTCAGAGCCGATTTCCCCTGGCTCTGACGGTTCGCTGGTTGATCCATCCGACGATGAATCATCGTCTTGCTTCCAACGCAGTGAGCCACTGATGACGTGATCCCCGAGTTCAGGCCGGCCACCGGAGCGCAGAGTATCGAGTGTTGCGCGAGCGTCATCGATGGTGAAATTCATCGGCAAGACATTCGAAGCGATGGCTTGTTCGATGCGTTCGATCCGTCGATGCAGATCGACTCGGCTGGCTCGTGGTGCCCCCGAAGCGAGGTTTTGCGAATTGAGGTGATCGATGACGACCAAAGCATCCAGGGGGGTGATTGCGGCATCGGCGTCGACATCGGCCAACCCTTGAGCGTTTAGCGAATTGGGATTTGACGCATTGCTAGCGATCGATTGATTGATCCGGTTGATGACGACCAGGGCATCCAGGGGGGTGACCGAGCCACTTGCATCGGCATCTTCGGGAAGAACAAAATTGTGGAAACAGTCGCCGGCCATGACTGTCCGATTTTCCAGGTTCTCGACAAACATTTTGCGAGAGTGCAACTTACGCACTGGTTTGGACCGTTTCATAGGTAAACTCCTTCGAAGGTCTTTGCTGTCAGATCGACTGGGCAAGTCGGACTGGGACTATTTGGACTGGGTCTAGTCGGCAGGATTCCATGGG
>JAGWZB010000165.1 GCA_018969045.1 Planctomycetota bacterium
GCTTCGGTATTTACCGGCCTGGATGCCAAGATTCAGCCGAGAGTCCAGTACAAAGATCGCTGGAGCGTTAACCCTTTCCCGATCGCACTTGCTCCTTTTGTACTGTTGCAAGCCAACAAATCTGTCGCGACTCGTGCAAACGTGGATTCTGAAGCGATCCCGCCTGCGGTTTCAGTACTACAGAACATCAAAGTTGCCGGTTATGAAGTCGCAGTGCTCAAGGCCAGCGATGCTTCGGAGTTGGTTCAATGGTTGCAAGACCATCAGTATCAAGCTCGCAAAGATCTTCAAGAGTGGGTGTCGCCTTATGTTCAGAACGGTTGGATCATCTCGGCCTTCAAGTACGATTCGAGTTCAAGTCGAACGGAAGTCGGCACGGTGCGCATTTCGTTTCAGACGGATCATCCTGTCTTCCCTTATCGCGTACCGAAGGATCAATTTACTCCCGAGGGGCAAGGAAACCGTCTAGGGGTTTTCGTCGTGGGGCCTGGCAGGGCCTCTGGCAGTCTTGGTCAGAGGCCTTCGGCGGAGGCTTGGAATCGTGGGCAACTGAGGTTCTCGATGCCTGTAGCCAGGGCCGAGCTGAACGAGCTTATCGGACCGGCTGTTCCCATGGATCAGGTCAAGAGTCGCGAATCTTTGTGGTTGACTGCATGGGACGATCGGACATGGCCATCGAGCGACCAGGATCTGTGGTTTGGATTTGATTCGACCGCAGAGCCTTATCAGCAAGTAAGGACGGTCGTCAATGAGCGTTCGATCTATTTGCCGATCGACATTTTGTGCTTAGCGACCCTGGGGGCAGGACTGTGGGTCCGTCGTAGGGTTGGTAGCTCGACGCATTAGTGTTTCGAGAGTCTTTTGATGCAGCTGGTGAGCGATTTGCAGGTGGAGTCAAAGTCGCCGTGGGCTCCTTTTCGCGGGCGAATCACAAGATCGAAGCAAGGATTTGACGATTTGGTTTGGCGCCGGAAGGCTTCTCGGATCCAACGTTTCCAGCGGTTTCTGACGACCGCGTTGCCGACTTTTCGCGAAATCGAAATCCCAAGTCGCCAACGATCCAGTTGGTTGGCGGTGGCATGGACGACCAGAACCGAGTCGGCGATAACCCTACCAGACTTGAACGTTCGATCGAAATCTCGTTGCCTGCAGAGGCGATTGGATTTGGGGAATCGTTCGGAGTTTTGGTCGGGCATAAGCGACACAGGATGGCAGATCAATCCAAGATCTTGGCGTTGGCGATGAGTTTGAGGAACTCTTGGTTGCTGGAGAATCGTCCAAGTTGTTTGGTCAGTTGCTCCATGGCATCGATGGGGTTCATCGAGTTGAGAGTTCGGCGGATCATGGTTACGGCATGATACGTTTCAGGATCGTGGAGGAGTTCTTCGCGACGTGTGCCCGACTGAGTGATATCGATTGCGGGCCATATGCGTCGATCGGCGAGCTTGCGATCGAGTACCAGTTCCATGTTTCCGGTTCCTTTGAATTCTTGGAAGATCAGTTCATCCATTCTCGAACCGGTATCGACTAGGGCCGTTCCAACGATGGTAAGCGAGCCGCCTTCGGCAAATGCGCGGGCCGTCGCAAAGAGTTTCTTTGGAACATCCATGGCTTTGATATTCACACCGCCGGACATGGTAGGTCCAGAGTTGCCGACCCATTTGTTAAAGGCCCGGGCCAGTCGGGTGATGGAATCCATGAGCAAGAAGACATCTTTGCCCATTTCGGCCAGTCGCCGGCACCGATCGACAACCAGTTGGCTGAGCCTTACGTGAGAATCGACATCTTCATCGAGGCTACTTGCGATCACTTCGCCTCGCTGCACGTTCATCCTCATGTCGGTGACTTCTTCGGGGCGTTCGTCGATCAGTAGGACGATCAATTCGACGTCCGGATAGTTTTGTGCGATACCTCGGGAGATATCTTGGAGCATGATGGTTTTGCCGGATCGTGGGGGGGCCACGATCAAGCATCGTTGACCTCGCCCGATCGGTGCCAGCAGATCGATCACACGGTTGGTCACGGGCTTGGAGCCAACTTCGAGCCTGAGCCATTTCTCTGGGTTCACGGCCGTCAGGGTGTCAAAGGATTTGACGTTGGCGTAGTCCTCTGGTTTCATCCCTTCGACATCGAGGATTTCTCGAATGCGTGGGCCTTGGGATCGTCTGCTTTGCTGCATGACGGCTCGGATTTTGAGCCCTTGTCGCAATCTAAATTTCTCGATCATTGTTCCTGGGACGAATGGATCGGAACGTTCACGAGCGTAGTTGTTTTTTGGAGCCCGCAGGAATCCGTAACCGTTGGGATGCATTTCTAGCAAACCAAAAAATTCCTCACCGGGTTCTTCTTGGGGGGCTGCTGGAGCCTCGGCTCTGGGGATTGGATTTCCTTCTTCATCCAATTGCGGTTCTTCGTTGTTTTCCTGGCCTTCTGAAGGCTGGTCGTCTCTTCCGAAGGCTTGTTGGTAGCCTGGGCCGTGACGTCGGTGGGGCCGACGCACTCGTGGTCTTGATCCCGAGGGACTGCCACCACCCATGTCATCTCCGTGCATGCGCGACCGGTAACGCTTCTTTTTTGGCATCGAAAAATCCAGAATTCAACAGAGGGGACGAAGAAAAAGATTCCTTGAGCACAGCAGAGTCCAACATTCCATGGACGCCACCTGCGAGTTGATTGAACCAAACTCGGCCACTGGAACAGCTCTACCGTGCAGACATGCACCGCTGACTTTTGGAACGACACAAAACGTTCTGCCAATCGCAATCCTAGAAGCAGGAACGCAAAAGCAAGTGAAACGAGGAGAAATCAACCGTTTCTGACCAGCAGTGCCAAGATCTTAGGCATTTTCGAAAGAAATGTCAAGTCTTTGGTGGATGCGGGTCATTTCTTCCCTCATTTTTTGCCGAAAACCCCTATTTCACTCGATTGGTATCTTCGGTCGATCCGATCTAACCGGTAACTTCGTCATTTCCAATCACTTGATAAACCTTCGCATGGCCAGATTTGGTGCCGACATGATGCAAGCAGCCAAGCCTATTTTGATGTTGTGGATATGGGGAAGTTTGTTGGTAACGAGTTTTCCGACCATAGTTTCCGCCGTCGGTGAGGGTCATCTGAAGTGGTCCGAAGATCTAGTCGCGACGATGAAACTCGCTCAGCAAACCGGCAAACCGGTCTTGGTCCATTTCTACGGTGACGATTGCCCACCTTGCCGAATGCTTGAAAAAAGAGCCTTCAAGGATCCGCAATTGATCGAATCGATCCATTCAAATCTGCTTGCTGTTCGGATCAATGCCCAGAGGGACACCAAGACGGCGGCTAAGTTCCGGGTCAACCGCTGGCCAACGGATGTCTACCTCTACCCAAGCGGTCAAGAGATTTACCGAAACATCAGTGCCCAAGACCCATCGGCTTACGAGAAAACCGTCTTAAAGGTCGCTGAGAAAAATCAGAAAATGCTCGCGCAGTTACGGGACAAAAGACCCGAAGCGCCCACCGTGGAACCATTAACTGAAGGTAAAGGGCCTGTGAAGGTATCGCTTGCTGGTGCAACTCGTGTCAAACTGAGCGAACGCTCGGTCCAAGGAGTCGATACTGCAGATGTGTCTATCGACAACGATGTACCTGTTGGAACCGGTTCTCCAAGAGTCTCTCAAGAAGTCGAACCCTTGGTGGTGGAAGTTCCAAGTCCGAGTGTAGCTCTAGCCGCTGAGAACTTGGAACCGAGTTCCCAAGAGTCCATTCAACCGATCGATCCAGTGCTCCCAAGCAACATTGCGATGGGTGGCTTTTGTCCAGTGTCATTGTCCTTGGCCATCGAAGCTACCAAGTCGGGTCAGGGTGCAGGGGCCGCTTGGGTCAAGGGCCAAAGTGAATTTGCCGTGCGCCATAGGGGTCGAGTCTATCATTGCGCAAGCCAAGAGATGCAGACGAAGTTTCTTCTGCAACCCGATGCGTATGCACCGGTGTTAAGCGGTTGCGATTTGGTCGAATATTCCAAATCGGGCAAATGGATCGATGGTGACTGCCGATTCGGTTTTATCGACAAAGAAACTGGCCGAATCTTTCTTTTCTCCTCAAGTTTGAATTGCCAGGAGTTTGCTCAGAACTGTGAGTCATACTCCTCTATGGTCGGCAAGCATTCTGAGCGTTGATGCCAGTGGCTCTCTTGCCGTCGATTTCCTATCGAACCAGGACGGCAAGAATGGCAAAACGATGTTTCGTTGAATCTCTCCTGAAGCGCTCTTTGATCTTCGCGGGAGTCGCGTTGCTAGGACACAGTGAATCCTTGGGCCAAGCTATCCATTGGCCTCGGCAAGAACTTGCGATCCCCTTTGAACTCGGCTCGGTAGGAACTCCACCCCAGTGGCTTGAACTGGAGGTCTCAGAGGACTCCGGTAAGACATGGCAAAGCGTCGCGAAAGCCGATAGCAAGCAACGTCAGTTCCAATTCCAAACCCAACGCGATGGGGCCTACTGGTTCCGAGTCAAATCGCTTGATCGTAGCGGACAGTTGATCGAACAACCGGGCGAACCGATGCAAATCTTAATCGATTCGACCAAACCCGCAGGACAATTGCTCATCGATTTGGATCGCAAAGGGGACTTGCAAGCCGAATTCCGAATCGTAGAAACTTCGCTTGACCACTCCTCGATTCGGCTGGAATACCAAACAGAGTTGGACTCAGCATGGAAAGAGGTTCCTTGCCAATCGGAAAAGGGAACCCAAGAAAACGAATGGGTCGGCTCGGCCAGTTGGACCATCCCTCACCAAGCGACCCAATTGATTGTTAGGCTTTCAGGTCGAGATCAAGCGGGCAATAGTTTTGAAGTTACACGGATGCCAAGATTGCCCAAAACGGCACTTGGGCAGTCGGGTTCGATGAAGTTTGCAAGTACTCGTCAAGATGGTAACAATGCTCCTATCGGATCTGGAGTAGCCAAACCAAACTTGACGTTGCCAACGTTACCCGGGGGTCTGAATCTAGCTCCAGCGTCTCCGTCGAAGAATGTTCCGCTTAGCAGTAACGCACCCTTGCCCCCGGCAATTCCCAAGCAGCCTTCGGCAACGGCGTCTTTGATCGTTCCGGAATCGCCAAAGATGTTCACTTCTACGGGGCTACCGGTACGGAGTATCGAAAGCATTCCGGCTTCGGTCCCTACGAGTAGCCAACAAGCCCCCAGCGGTTTATCGGAACTACCGGCGATCAAGCCGAGCCTTAGCTCTTCATCCCTCAGCAAACCAAGCGCGTTGCACTCTTCGAGCAAATCGTTCGAGCTCGATTATGCGATTGTCAACGATCCGGGTTCTCCGATTGCTAGCGTCGAACTTTGGGGAACACTCGATCAAGGAAAAACTTGGGATCGATGGGGTGTTGATGCCGATCGAGAGAGTCCTTTTGATATCGAAGTCGAGACGGAGGGATTGTTTGGGTTTCGCATGGTGATCGTGGGAAACAATGGATTGGCTTCTAGGCGTCCATTGCCTGGTGATTCGGCCGATGCGTGGATTCATGTCGATACGACCATGCCACGTGCAAGGATCCTCAGCGCATTGGCGGGTAAGGGTTCTGATGCTGGTTCATTGGTCATCGAGTACCAAGCTCTGGACGATCACTTCATCGAGCGGCCCATCGGGTTGTACTATTCGGAAACTCCGCAGGGGCCTTGGGTAGCGATCACACAGGGTGCCAAGAACCAAGGCAGGTTTGCTTGGGCTGCCGAGAGCCATTTGCCGGAGAAGGTTTTCTTGAAGCTTCAGGCCACCGACGCTGCTGGAAACGTGGGAGAGCATATTTTGGATCTTCCTGTCGACGTGCAGACCGCAGCCCCTCGTGGAAAAATCCAAGGATTTCGGCCCCGCTAACCGACTGTTGTTTTGCACGCCATCGCTTGTGGCGATCGAGTACAATTGAGAACTGTGAAGTCGACGACTGACGTTCTCACCGGAATTCCATGCGAAATAGAGTCCAATTCTTAAGCCTGTTTTTTTGTACCGCAGCGTCGATGTGGATGTCGTTGCTTGTTGCGCAAGACTCACCGATGCCTGCCAAGCTGGCTTTAAAGCACTTGCCTAATCCCATCGAAGTTCGATCGGGTTTGATTTCAGGAGGTCTACCTCAAGGCGACCAAGCGTTCCAAGAACTGGAACGCTTGGGAATAAAGACGATCATCAGTGTCGATGGTGCTCGGCCCGATGTGCAGATGGCTCAGCGTTACTCGATGCGGTATGTTCACATTCCTCATGGATATGATGGGATCTCGGAATCGACGCTTGAGAAACTCGCCAAAGCGGCTGCTGAGTTCCCGGGCCCTATCTACATCCATTGCCATCATGGAAAGCATCGTAGCCCTGCGGCTGCAGCAGCAATATGTGTCGCCCAAGGGACTTTGAAGCCCCAGCAAGCGCTTCGCATCCTCGAACTTGCCGGAACCAATCCTTCGTACAAAGGTTTGTTTCAGAGCGTAATTCAAGCCAAACAGATCGATCCGGCAGTGCTCGAAAAACTCCGGTTCGAGTTTCCAGCCCAATGCGATGTTCCTCCGCTGGTCGATGCTATGGTCGCCTTGGAAGAAACCGTTGCCAAATTGAACAAAGTGGCCGAGGCTCGTTGGAAAGCGAATGCTTCGAGCGACCAAATCGATGCAGCTCACGAAGCGGTCTTGCTAAGGGAGCATTTCGAGGAGATGCAAAGGCTCGATGATGTCTCGAAGTACCCGCCTACTTTTCGTCAAATGCTCAAGGAATCCGAGCAGTCGGCGTGGTTGATAGAAAGTATGCTCAATCCCTACCGTCTGAATGTGGAGCTAAGTCAAATCAAGCCGGTTCATCGAAAGGCCTTGGATGTCAACTGGAATGCAATCCGTGCCAACTGCACCGCTTGCCACAAGCAGTTTAGGGACAACGGGGCCACGAAGCCTTAGGTGGACCCTTAGCGAGGTGTCCAATTCGCGCTGCCGGAAGCAGCGAGTTTTCGAAGAGGGATCGATCGGCGGTTGACCATCGTGGTCCCGTCTTCGAGAGTGAATTTTGCGTAGACATCGACGCTTGATCCACTGGGGCTTTGATCCGACCAGCGGATTGGCAGATGCAATCCGGCGGAGGTTCCGACCGGTTCTAAGTGCTCTTTGAGTTCTTGCGGTGAGTATTCGTAGCGACCGATTCGAGCCACCGATCCGTCGGCAAGCGTCTCTTCGACGACCAAGGTCAGCGTTCCGGTGCTTGGGACAAAACCCCCGGCGCTGTTTCGAGGGACCAGGACTAAATAAAGGCCATCATCACCCGGTTTGCCATCGGTGTTCTGGGCGCGGCACAAGGTCGGATGCCAATCGATTTGCCTTACTTTTGGATCGATCGGTTTGGATCGATCCGTCGATTTCGAAGAGGATTTAGACGGCGGGAGATTTGCTGAAGTTTGGATCACGCCCGAGGGGGGTAATGGAATCTTGCGATCCTCTTTGGCCCCGTCGGCATCGTTTGCGGGCAATCCACTTGGAGCTGACTTGAGCAAGGATTCTGAGTTAGGAGCCCGATTCGACTCAGGAACGATTTCAGGCAGCAACTCAGAGCTGGATTCTTTGGGTAACACAGGCGGCTTGCGAAGCGGCTCGGGGGCAGGAAGCATCGGTTCGGGCTCGATGCTTTTCTCGGGCAAGACGACTTCGGGTGGTTCGAGTGTCAGTACTTCTTCGGTTTTGTTTTTCAGAGGCCCTGAGTTTCCGCCATTTTTGCTCGGTCCCAATTTTAAAGGTGCTGGAGCAGATCCTTTGCTCGTGGGACTACGATCGATGGAGTTTGCATTAGGTCCAACGGTTGGAGATTTGCGATCCGAGGGGGAGCTATCAACGCGAATCGATTGGCGTTGGAGCTCTTGGAGTCTGCCTTGGAGCTGGGCATTGGTCCGACGAAGGTCTTCGATCTCGAATTCCATCGCTCGATTTTCAGCATCGAAGTCATAGACAAGATCTTCGAGGGCTCGATTCCTTTGAGCCATCTGCTCAACGTACATCTCGGTAATTGCGCGCTGACGACAACCTACTTGGCCGGCAAACCAGACAAGCACACAGAGCCAAAGCACACGGCGCTGCACCGATACCTTATCGCGATCGAGATCTCGGGTTGGAATTGCAGAACCAATCATGCACAGGCTATTGAATCAAAACATGAATTGCGGCGTTGACGGACTTGGCCAAGTTAGTAGTCCATCGGAGTCGATCGCGTCAAGGTGAATGCCTGGGTGGGTGTGGGATTTGATAGCTAGCATTAATCCGCTTATGAGTTGGAATGCGGGGGGAATTGAAGGGGATGGGAGGGATTTAACGATTACAAAGATTTTTCGGTCAAGTTTGCGAGGGTGGTGGATCGATAACCCCAGGGGAGTTGTTCGATGAACGACCGCGTCCAAAACTTAGGCATTGATCCAACCATGAACCAGCAATCCAAAAAAGCAACGACTGATTCACTTCCTTTTCGCTGGGTTTTGACGTCGTTGATAGCGGTTTTGCTATGCAGCCTATCGGGTTGCCACGTTTTGTTTGGCCGCAAAGGTGGGGTTGGTGATGATTTGGATCTGAGTCAATTGCAGCGTGAAGGATATACCGTGGGTACCAATGGGGTGCTTCAGGGTGGTAAGCTGGATGAGACGAGTATATTGCTTGAGGTCAATGACGGCAAAAAGCATTTAGAGAAGATTCCGATGACCGAAGGCCAACCGATGTTTATTGCCGATGTGATTCGGGATGCTCAGTTGCATAAGAAGATAGGGCGAATCCATGTTCGCCTTGTGCGACCCAATGGCAATGCGGCTCCTGTCCGCATGGACATCGATTTTGACGAATCGGGGCGTCGAGTTCGGGAGGGGACGAATTATTCGTTGCGACCTGGAGATCGCATTGTTGTGACCAAAGATGATTCGAACTTTGTTTCACGGATGTTTAGCAGCACATCTCTCTCTGGCATGATGCGTTAATTCAGTATGTGGGAACGCTGGTTCGATACCGCGTCGGCTGTTGTCGGAGTCTTCCTGATCATGGGTGTTGGGGGACTGGCGCGCTACATGCGTTGGTTCAGTAAAGAAGTGGATCGCTCATTGGCCAGTTTCACTTCTTATGTGCTGATGCCATGCTTGTTTTTTCATAGGATCATTCGGGATCCGTCGATGTCTGGCAAGTTGGATGCTTGGTATCCGGCTGTCTTGGGATTCCTTTGTACCATCATCGGGATCGCCACCGCTTGGTCGATGGCTCGAAGTTTTGGGCATCGACTGGGGCTTTGCAGCGACTCGCAGCAACGTACGTTTGGGCTAACGGCGGGAATGCACAATTATGGTTACATTGCACTTCCACTGGCTGAGATCTTTTATCCGGCAAGCGTTGTACCTTTGATGATTCACAATGTGGGGGTTGATCTTGCGCTTTGGAGCGCAGGCCTCTACACAATCTCGGGCAAAGGAATCAAGGACTCTTGGAAACGGATTGCTTTTAGCCCTCCTTTGATCGCCGTGGTCTTGGCCATCTTGATCAATCAATTCGGCTTGGGAGGGATGTTACCAAGTCCGATTCTGCATGCGACGGACAAGCTTGGGCAATGCTCTGTACCGATGGGTTTGGTACTCAGCGGAGCGATTCTGTATGACTATTTTGGTAAGTCACCTGTGGCAAAATGGCGAGGTATTCTTGCGTTGGCGATTCCGGTTCGAATGATCCTCTTGCCGTGTAGCATTTTGGCGATCGCTACGTGGGCCACCGACTCAGAACCGCTTAAACAGGTGCTGCTGATCCAAGCTGCTATGCCTGCGGCGACGTTTCCGATCGTCATGACAAGACTCTATCAGCAAGATGTTCAGACCGCTTGGGTGGTCGTCGTAGGGACATCGCTGCTTAGCCTTCTTACGATCCCCATGTGGATGATCTTCGGGGCCTTGTGGCTGTTCTGAACGTTTCCGATCAAACCGCTGATGGACACGGAAAATCGGACCGCTAATGGTCGCTGATGGACGCTAATGGACACGGAAAATCGGACCGCTAATGGTCGCTGATGGACGCTAATGGA
>JAGWZB010000585.1 GCA_018969045.1 Planctomycetota bacterium
CTGAGCAGTTCAGTAAACGCCTCCTGGCCGGTGCTCAAGCCGGCCTCTAGCAACATTTCCGAATCGGTGTTCATCGTTGGCAGCATCGCCGATCCTGCTTGGTCGGTGTCGCTCTGGCACAAACCATGGTGTTCCGTACGCGCAATCGCGACGGCACCTTGGATTTGACTGGGCTGTTTCCCGGACTTATCGCGATACCAAGGGGTGCTGGTCAATAGCCAAGCGCAACTGCCAGATCCGATGGTCAGCGAGGCAAAGGCAGGTTTAATCGTTTGCCTGGTGAGATTGGTATCGGCTTTTAGTTGATGGAGTGTGGCTTTGAGCAGGCCTCGTGAGTCTTCGGTTCCCACCACCAAACCGGCTCGGATCACTCCTGCTTGGATCAGCTGCGCGATCTGTACGGCTCCATTGAGCACGCCTAAACACGCGTTGCTAACGTCGTATACCCAAGACTTTGTGGGGAGTCCAAGTTTGTGGTGGACTCGGCAAGCGGTTGCCGGTTCGAGAAACTCGCGACAGACGCTCGCGTGGATCAAGCATCCGATGTCATCGGGAGAAACACCAGCGGCTTGCATTGCCAGTTGGCAGCTTTTGATACTGCAATCGCTAAGCCGAACTCCGTCGCTCCAGATCCGGCGGCTACGGATGCCGCTCATCCCTTCAAGTCGACCTTCAGGCAATTTTAAACGTTCGTACTGCTGTCCTAGCTCCTGCTCGATCCAATCCGAAGTGATCTCGATCCCGGGAACCAAATATCCAATGGAGGTTAGGCTTACTGAGTTAAAACGCATGGCCGTCAAGCGGGCTGGATCAGGGGTTCGTTGGAAGTTGGTTCGTTGTCCAGGTCGAAATCGACGAGTCGATCAAGGACTGGAATTTCTGTCGGATCAAGTCAGGAATAGGACAACCAGTGAGACGGTTGGAAACCGGATCGACACGGCTACAGACAGAAGTCACGCGTCCGATTGCAAGGATATCTTGGCCACGGCGAACGATGTGTTTGTAGGTCAAACTCTTGGATCCGAGTCGTTCGATGAACAGATCGATCGAAAGTTCATCTTCGAAGTAGGCTGGGGAGTGGAAATCGCAGGAGCAATGCACCCGTGGCCAAGAGACCGCGTCGAGCTCGCTCGCCGCCCAGCTTTCCGATGACTCCGAAGAATCCGTTGATGAAGGTGAAGGCGGAGAAGTTGCAGGCGGAGAAGTTGCAGAAAGGGGCGATTGCGCCGACGTGGGGCGTTTGCGAAAAATACTCAGCCCTAGACTGCGAAACAGCGCATGCTCTGCCTGTTCCATGTACAAAAAGAAGGACGAGAAATGGACGATGCCCGCAGCGTCGGTTTCAGCAAACTCGACGCGTCTATTCCAAGAGAAAATCGGAGAACTACTCGCCGACATAGGGCATAAGAGCCATAAAGCGAGCCCGCTTGACCGCTTCGGCCACTGCGTGCTGGCTGGTTGCCGAGCAACCTGACTTTCTGCGACTTACGATACGACCGTGTCGGTTGACCAACTTGGTCAGCAGCTCGATATCCTTGTAATCGACGTACATCGGACGAGGCCGCTTGCCGTCTACCAACAAGGGGTCTTTC
>JAGWZB010000166.1 GCA_018969045.1 Planctomycetota bacterium
CCACCTCCAGCGATAGCGGCCGTGCCTGCGAACACTATCGCGTTGATTTGTGCTGTGTCTGAAGCGTTGACGTCTAGAGCCCCGGCGACGGAAATGCGACTGTCGGTCACGAATGCTCTGACTTGTGCCGGTGACTCCTGTCCGACGCTGTTCCATCCTATAAAGTTTTCAGCGACGCCAATTCCGATCGCGACACCCACGCCAGCATTACCCCCCGCAGCTAAAGCAACCGAGGTGGAAACAACCTTCGAATCAATTTTCGATGTGTTTGTGCTGTTGATCTCGATCGGACCTGTGCCTGTAACCTTTGAGTTGATGACACTTGCGTTTGTCTTTGATAGGATTCTATTTCGAGATACCGCTCCTGCGCCGCTGACTCCGACCCCTACTTTGCTACCGAAAGCTCCCGAAAAAGAGGCTGCAACGGCAGTGGATGTGATGGATCCATCCGAAATCTCCCATAATTTTGTATCTGAGTAATCCGCGTTTCCAAGAGCAATGCTATTAGGAGTAATCGACTGCCACGTGGATGTGTCGGAGTAGTTTGCCTGGCCTAGACTGATCATTTCCTCAGGACCGATGTAACGATAGAACGTGGCAGATTCTGTTCGGACTGTGTTCCCTGATTTGAGCAGTACTTTAGCCAATTCCCAATTATTAGCGTCCGAGTAAATTTGATTGGTCAGATTTAGCGTACGACCTTGGCTGTTGTTGTCGTCTCCGATGTACTTATAAATGGCTCCTGAATTGACTCTGACCAAGTCACCTTGGTAAAGCTTCGCTGTGGTGGCGCTGTTGGTAAAGCTGACGGAGGTGATGTCAAAATCGGCGGTAAAGCCCCGATAACGGTACTCTCGACCAGCGATTCCCCCTTTGGAATAGTCGTTTGCAAGCTTGATGGTGTTGCCAGGTGAAAGAGATTGAGTGCCAGAGGTTGTGGTATAGGTTGATGGCCCGGCGTCTCCCGATAGTGTTTTTGCTGCAACGATTATTCCGTTGGTGCTAGCCACTGAAGCGTAATCGGAAATGCTCGCTGTGGCATCGTTCTGGATTTCGTTGTAGGCAAGAGAAATACCAACGGCGACTCCCACACCAACTTGGTTTCCAAATCCTGCCGCAATCGCTCCTGAGACGACATCAGAATGAATATTGGATGTATCGGTAGCAAGGACAGATACTCCGTTAACCTGGATTCCATGAAGGGATGCAATCGATCCGTTGCCATCGAGCATCGCAACGATATCTGTCAGCGATCGATTTTCGGCATAAGTCCCGGCTGCCGATACTCCAACACCGACATCTTTGCTGACTGCTATCCCTAGAGCCGTGCCAACAACGGTTGAATCGATCGACTGCGAGCTGGTCGCTTGAACTTTTAGTGGTTGGTTTGAAACGATCGACGCATTCTTGGTAAATGCTTTAATCTCGGCTGCATTGGCCTTCGAATTGATGTGTTTCCACAAGGAGGGGTCGCGGTATTGTTGCTGCTTTAGATCGAATTTCTGATTGCCTGCAGCAATCGGATCACTATCGTTGACAGTGTTTCCTACATACTCGTATATCTCACCTGCGAGCGGGCCATCAATAAGTTTTACCTTCATCCCTTTGGTCAAACTCGATACTGGGGTACTGGTAGCATCGATAATCGTCCCAGTGACAGTTCCTCCGGTAGGTGCAGAACCTATGAAATTCCGGGAAACCGCGATTCCTACCGCCACGCCGACTCCTGCACCCGATCTGGAAAACGCAACCGATCCGGATCCCACGCCGACGGAAGCATCGATGATCGATTCACTGGATGCCAGAACATCGACTTTGCCGACCGGTGTTGTGGGTGTTCCAACGACGCTGTTCTCGATGGTTGCATTGACGCGGGTTGAAACCGAATTGGTGGCCGCAGAAGACCCACCCGATACGGCAATCGCCGTTGAGCCTATCGAAACGGCAACACTCGCAGCGTAACTATCTACATCGATTCTCGAGGTGTCCTTGGCCTCGACGGTCAAGTTCTTTGAGCTGGTCGAAAAGGTTGGGACATTGAGTACGGTAGCAACTACATCTTTGTCGATCGTGTTGCTACCCAGGGCTAGCCCAACACCGACCGAAACCCCTGTCGCAGAGGTTGAACCAGAGATGTTCGCAGAGGCCGCCAAGCCAAAGGCTTCGATTTGTGAATCGTCTGTGGCGGCGATGATGACATTTCTATTTGCAGACACACTGCGAGTGTTCGTTGGAGAACTGTTTTCGATTGCAGCCCGAACATCGCTGTCTATCGTGTTGTAACTGACCGCACCGATCGATCCTACCGAAACCGAACTTGCCGTACTGCTAAGGGCGACTCCGACCGATATGCCGAAAGCTATCGATTTAATCGATGCGTCAGCATCGCTCAGGACAAGGATCCCTCCTGCAGAATTAAGGGTCGAGTCTGTGACGGTGGCATGGGTGGTCCCTGTGATTTCATTAAGGCTCAGAGATAGCCCTAGAGCGACGGCCACAGAGGTCGACTGCGATCTGGAAAGCGATACAGCCGCAGAGCCGCTCACGGCATCGATCGAAGAGTTGTCGCTGGCACTTACCCGAATGTCCTTGTTGGCGCTGGATCCACTGCGAGTGGTCACAGTGGAGTTGCCGCGGACTTTGGACTGGGTTTGGTTGCGGATTCGGTTCACACCGATCGAGCCAGCGACACTGACAGCAAATGCAGTGCCTGTGGTCGAACTAGCTACACCGCCCGAAGCGCCTATTCCGACGGCAAAAATGCTCGCGGCCATTTCAGCAAGCACGCTGATGCTACCGGCGGTTGAAATGTTTGAGTTATTAACATCGGCAACAACCAGATTACCCGCGCCATCTCCATCGAGTTGGTTGACCGAGAAGGAGCCTCCAATAGCGACGGCTCCTCCCTGGCCCTGTCCAACAGCGCTACCAATCCCGATCGCAACAGCTCCCGCTCCTGCGATGATCTTTGCGGTGTTTTGGGCTTTAACGACTACATTGCCTTGAACATCGATCGTTGAGTTCTCGACCGTTGCGGTGGTGTCAACATCGATTTTATTGACCGAGCCTGCACCAGCACCGCTGGCGCCAATCCCACTTCCTGTTTGTTTTGATGATGCTGCAGAAAGAGCGCCCGAAACAGTATAAGCCTGAATCTCTCCATCGGAGATCGACTCGACGGTCACCGTCCCGGTCGATCCAACTCCCCCTGTGATTGTACTATTGGAAACCAGAGCGACGGTGTCTCCGGCAATCGAATTGACGGCGATAGCCACACCTGCAGAAACCGCTGTCGCACCGGCAGTGCCTCCCTTAGACATGCTCATCGATAGGCTGCCGGCGATCGCCAGAATGTTGCTGGCATCGCGAGCTCTCACAACTGCGTCATGGACGGTTGTACCTGCTTGCATCGCAATCGTACTGTCGTAGACTCTTGCAAAAGTTCCGCCGCTAATCGAGTTCTTCGCAACGGATCCTGCCAAAGAGATATTCGTCGTGTTTCCTGGTTCGGTTCCTTCCTTGGCAACCGATCCTGCACCACCGGCGGCCAAGCTGAAGATCTTGGCCATGTTATTAGCCGATACAGAGAACCGATTGGAATAATCTTCTTGTGAAAGATCTTCGATCGGCACATCGCTGAGCGTAATGATCGAATCCCGAATAAAAGCATTGGTGATCGAATCGACGCTGTTGAAGCTAAAAGCGCCGGCAAGTGCGGCACCGGTACCACCCGATTCGGTCTTGGACGCGGCCAAACCACCCGTAGCAGCCACGATGCTGTTGCGATTGACCGCTTTGACATCGACCGCATCGGCAGTCATCACAACATCAGCGATCGACGCTTGAGTACGATCTTTGATGTTGTTGACCGCAACGGCCGCAGCGATAGCGACACTGGTTTTCGATTTCTTCTCTTGGGCTTGCTCAGTAGGTTCTTCTTCATTGAAGAGATTCGGAAGTGAGACACCATCGAGCGGGTCGTCTTGTGCGGTGGGAGCATTTCCATCGGCTCCATCCTGTGGAGTATCTTGGGCTGGAGCGGCGTTGGAGTAAGCACCAGCGATCGTAAATGCATAGAGCGCACCACCAACTGCCGCTCTGGCAGAAACACCACCTGCGGCATTGATCGTCGACTGATTGCCACTGAGGGTACCGGCTGAATCGGTTTTTTCACCGATCGACGCCCTGGTCTCTCGGTCCAAGTTGTTGATTGCTACGGAGACCCCTGCTCCGATCGATTCGCTTTTAGATACTCCACCAGCCCATGCGATTTGAGTTCCGATCGCGCCGGAGTACACGTCGATTCCTCCACCCTGAATATTCGCACCCTCGGAAATCTGGGCGATTGTTTGAGAGTCTTGTTCGTAGTAGGTAAACGTACCGCCGAAAGCGAGTTTCTCTGAGCTTGCACCCCCTTGAGAGAAGCTAAATCCCATGAGTGCTTCTTGGGCGCTGAGGCTCAGTCCACCACCGGTTCCGGTGTAGATTTGGGCTCCTTTTTCGACGATAGCTTGCGTGCTGTTGTCCAGGAATTGCAAAAAGAGCGTGCCCCCTACTCCCCCTTTGCCCCCCCTGGTGGGCGTAGCGTTGATGTCGAATGCTGGATCCGCATCATCGATTCCGTTGATAGAACCGATTTCCGCACTTGGAAGTTGAAAATTGAAAACACCCGTAACATGCATCATTTCCATCAGGGTCGATGCGCTAAGGAGGACGCTTTGAGCATCTACGTTATTGGCATGACGTACATAGTTGATGTCGTCGTTATCGACGGCGGGGTCGTAGTTTGGATTATAGCCAACATCACCCGGCTTCAGGAAAAACCTTGGGTCGGGGCGGAAAAGGGTGTTTTGATTGAGCTTGGCTCCCGTCTTTACCTGCACGGTTGAGTCATTGGTTACGTCTAAAAAATTGATCGATCCTGATATTCCGATCCCATCGGCTGAGGTAGTGCTACGGGCCCAAGAATTGAATAGAGACTTCAAGCCCCCGGTACCATCGAGATAGTTGTTGATAAAGTCGAAGCCTTCTTCGTTGAGCCGATCCGAGAAATCGCCAATCGATAACGGAATGAACTCTTCGATTTTCGTCAGGAACGGATACTGGACTTCGGAACTCAGGCTCATCTCCAACAATGCATCGAGTTGGGCTCCGTTTTCCACGGTAACCTTGGCAAGATTGTTGAATAATCCGATTCCTATGGCCGTTACGACGCTGTTATCTGCGGAAGTATTTGGCGTATCTTTACCGTCGGCATCCTTCTTACCAGGTTGTTCCTCGGCGGTGCTTTCTGTGGACGTAGTAAATGACTGCTCAAGCGTCGCTGACACTTCTAAGTTGTCGTTGGACTGAACCACTGAGGTGCTTCCAAAAACGACTTGAACATCATGTTTGCTGTAATGAAAGGCTAATCCACCCCCGACCTGAAGGGAGGATTTTGCGTTCGAGCCACCTGCATCGGATTTAGCTTGGTACTCGTCGGTAGAGGAAAAAAATAGATTGTCAAAGATCGATTTATCCCAGTCAAAACCTTTATCGTCTTCCTTTGGTTTGGTTGGATCCTCTGGTTCTTCCTCCTCTTCAGGAGAGAACCCGGCTTCTGCTTCTGCGGCATTGCTGGCAGAGAGTTCTGCAGTGATACTCAAGGATGCAACCGACTCCAGGGAATGAACGGCAGATAGCGTGAAACCAGTGGCACTAAGCTCTGTAGGGGATCCTAAAGACAGTGGGTCTGCGTTCCATCCGCTCGAGGAGGCAGATGTAAGCCTAATTTTCTGTGCGTTTGTGAACGAATCGGTTCCTGTTTCGTTGGTCACATCTCCCTCAACGGTTACTAAATACTTTTGACCATGCTGCAGGAAGTTTCCTGTGCTTTTCCAATCGGAGGAACCGCCACCGATTGCAGGAACGTAGGGGGTTGCGTCAATAGCCGCATTGGGGCTTTGCCAAAACAGATCTCCCGAAGTTGTTGCTACGACTCGATCTTTGATCGTGCGACCCGGTTCGAGATAGACGACGGTTTGACCATCTTCGAAAGGGCGATTGCGGTTTAACGCGTTGCTCAGTGTGATCAGGCCATCATCGATACTACCGGCATCGAACGACCTTTTGTTGACCGTTGCTCCTGCTCCCAAATCGATCACATGGGGGTTTGTCCCTGTGGCGTTGTTGGAATCCCAGTCGGCCGCAGCCAACGCATCGTCCTTCGATTTCGCAAGTTGAATATATCGGGACTCATCGACAGCCGTAGATGGCTTGTCGGACAACCGGACAACGTAATACTCCGTTTCACCATCCCCAATTAATCCATCGATCTTTTTCCCCGATGCGGAGGAATAGACTACGATATCGTCGGCAATGGTCGCCCATTGGGAAATATTTCCTCCGGGCACATCGATATCGTAGATGGCGATGCGATTGCGAACGGTATCAACGTAACCAGCGGGTTCTGAAGACACCTCCCAGTGCGGATTGCCGGTGTAGGTTAACGTTGAAAGGTCGATACTGGATTGCCCCGGCGACGGAGAGATTCCTGGGCCAATGTAGCGATAGATCGTTCCTGAGGCGGACGTGGATTGAACCGTATCTCCCTTGGTAATTCTCGGGGCAGAGTCCGACGTTTTGTAGATCGATGCTGGTATCGTCGGATCGAATTCGAAAGAGGCACCGATGGGTCCTAGATTCTTTTGTTGAGCAATGACCTTGCCCTGAATATCCGTCTTGACGGTGGCCGTCGAAAATTGCAGTCCGAGGGCGATGGCCGCAGTTCCATTGGCATACAAGCCGGATGCCGCTACGGTCTCGGTCTCTGTTTCACCACTTGAAGCGATATTGGCCCGTCTTCCTGCAATCACCTCTGCACCTTGGGCGACGGTGATCGTCGATACAAGATTCGCCCATGAGGCGCCCACCGATGCGGCAATCTTGGACAACGAACGCCCCTGCGCCGACTTTTCTTCTTCCTTGCTAGTCTCGGTTTCCGTGGCAGCTTTGGTCGTAGCACTTGTGCCAATGTCGATGGATCCATCGGAGTGTATTTTCACACCAGGACGGATGTCGACCTGCGCCTTCGCGGTAGCTTGGGAATACCCGATGCTGACAAAAGCGCTCTTGGCGATAGAGCTTGAGTCCGAACCAGCGCTGGCTCCGATCCCTGTTGTCTCGGCCGAGTAGATTTGTGATCCATTTTGGATGGTGATGTTCGATTCAGAGGATTTAACCAGCACCTTCAATGGCAGGGCGATGAGATCCTGAAGTTTGCTCAGGAATGGATCGACGAAAAAATTTGACTGAAGCGTTGTTAGGCCAAGAACATCCTGAAGAGCACGGTCCTCGGTTTGAGCGTTAAGAAGAACATTCTTTCCTCGCAATACGGCGTTTGTACCGACATTGATGGAAGCAGATTTCGCGATGTATCCCGAAGGTAGCAAATTCTCGATTTCGGCAGTACCGAAACGGATCGCTAGGAAATCGATGTCACCACCTAAGGTGAGGTCCTCATCAACGGCTGTAGATAGCGTGACATTCGGTTCGACGATGATTTTCTGACCTACCGCTTGGATATCCCCTCCACGGGTGGCAAGGTTCCCTTCGAATCGAATTTCATCTCCGCTGGAATTGGATTCCGCGTTGGTGGCACCGAAAATTATTAGGCTTGCGGCGAAATTCGAGTCAAGAGTCTTGATGCGGATCACATCCTTTCCGCCGAGCCCCTTGATGGTTAAAGATTCAGAAGGATTGCTGAAGACAAACGAGTTGTTGTAAGAGGAACCGTCTGAAGTGATGCGTTGCCGAGGGAACGAGAGTTTGATCTGACCATTGTTGGGTGAGCTGTCGTCCTCAAGAATCAGCTCGTCTGAGAACATCGAACCAGAGATCACTCGGTTTGCAGCGGAACCTGTCAGCACCGTGAAGGGATCCAAGCCCGTGAAGGTGAAGGTCCGGCCTTTGAGCGTGACAGAACCACTTTGCTCAGCCGTCGATGGTTGGAAAACATCGTCAATAGTCCCATCCGATACACTCAGACTATCGATGACTGTTTGATCGTTGCTCAATCCCCCGGCGACCGTTCCACTGAGTTGGCCCGATTGGAGGAATCGGAACCGGTCACTCGTGGCATCCCTTCCCTGAAGGTTCTCAAAACCTTGGAATTGGGTTTGGACCAAATTGTCTTCGACACCGACACTTACGGACCCTGTGTTGCTCGATGAGATGTTCCAATTGACTTCGCTTCCAGGTTCACCTGGGCCGATCAGGGTATCGCTCAAGGAGGTCCCAATCCAGGTCTCGATACGAAACGCAGCCGCTAAGCTACTGGAGGTTCTAGTTCCGAGATTGACAGTAACGCTACTGGTCCGTTGGGAATAGTCGATCGTATCGCTCGCCGGACCTGCTCCGGGGGCTGTTTCGCGATCGATACCACCATCGATTGAGCCCGATATCGATCCTGAGTTTTGGATGATGAAGGTATCTGCAGCACCCCCGCCGCTGACATTTTCAACTGCTGAGAAAGTCGTCGATGCGTTCAAGACACCAGCGTTCGCCCCCGAGATGATCCATTGGTTGTCGCTTTCGGGACCGATAACCGTGTCGGAACCTGCTCCACCTGCGATTTGCCCGGTCAAAGAACCAGTGACAGCACCCGATTTTCTGAATGTAAATTGATCTTTAGCACTACCGCCGGTGAGTGTTTCAACGCCTGTAAAGGTTCCGTCAAATCCCATCTGGCCAGAGTTCGGTCCATCGATTACCCATTCGAAATCAACATTAGGGCCAACAAGGGTGTCGGTACCAGATCCGCCGTCGATTTCTACGGTATTTGGGATATTGTGACCCAACGTGACGGTGTCGTCCCCAGATTGAGTACGGATCTGTATCGTCGTGGGAGCAAACAGACTTGTGCCCACTCGCGTCACGATCCCGTTGATCGAAAGGTCGACTGCTGCTCCATCGTTCAAGGATCCCGAAACCAACTGCAAGTCGACGACATCGTTGGCTTGAGTCAAATCGGCAACGAGCAATCCGTCTTCGAATTTCAAGTAGTTTGTCGCCAAACCAGGATCCATAGAGACTTCTACGATTCGGTCCGGTCCGCTTCCCAAGTTCACATAGAGCAGTTGGGTAGGATTTGGGAAAGCATAACTGTTGGAACCACTTGTAAAGCTGAGTCCTTGAAACCTCAACATGCTCTGTCCGGAGCTGTTGAGATCGGCATCTAAAAACTCGACCGATCGATCGAAGATCGAGCCGGTGAAGAGGCGTCGTTGATCGGTCCCAGACAGCGGCTCGTAGAGATCCAAGCCCGAGAAACTGATCGCTTTTCCTGATAAGTTCGTTTGTCCAGCGATGTCTGCACCCGAGGGTTGGTAAGCCAGGAGGTCTCCATTGATCAATTCGACTGCGACCCCGTCTAGACCCAGAATGCCGCCGTCAATCAATCCTGAGATTGAGCCATTTGGTTTCAACACGAAGGCGTCGTTGAGGGAATCTTGACCTGCAAGGTGGGCGAACCCCTCGAACTTGGTTCCTGCAACTTCACCCGAATTCGCTCCGGTAATCACCCAGGTAGCTTGGTCGGCTGCTGGGATTGGACCTTTGAGTTTGCTCGCAGTGCCTTGCCCCACGAACCTATTCATGTTGGCAAGAACTGAGAATCCTGGTGCTTGCGTCGTCGATAAGTCCACTTCGACAGCGGCACCCCGAGTTGAATAATCCAAGGAATTGACCGACAGATCGTCTGGATCGATCCGTCCCCCGTCGAGCTTTCCAGTCAGGCTTGCATCTGGGCCGATAACAAACGTGTCGTCCTTGCTACCTCCGGTGATGCTTGCAAAGTTGGTGAAATTCTTACCGTTGAGTTTGCCGGTGTTGGAGCCGAGGATTTGCCAAGCTGTGTCACTATCGGGACCTTGGAGTTCGTTGGTACCGGTGCCCCCATCTACCACACCACTGAGCCCTTCGCTAGAGATGACCCTGACGATATCTTTCAGGTTCCCTCCTGTGATATTCTCGA
>JAGWZB010000167.1 GCA_018969045.1 Planctomycetota bacterium
TTGAGCAGTGGGTACGTTTGCAGCGAGTCGGCCAAGGTCCAAAGCAATCGGACCTCTTGCGTTGGCATGCTGCCCTCGATTCGGCTTATGCCCGCTTTCAAAGCCGGCTCAGTCTCCCCTATCGCATTGAGTACGATCCGGAACTACCGATCTACAACCACCGCGAAGAAATTATCGAGTTGCTGGCCAACCGACAGACGATGATCGTCTGTGGGGAGACGGGTTCTGGTAAAAGCACGCAGCTTCCGAAATTATGCCTCCAAGCTGGATTGTTCCGTCATGGTTGGATCGGCCATACCCAACCACGTAGGCTTGCGGCACGCTCGATCGCCAATCGACTTGCCCAAGAACTCGACACCCAGCTGGGGCAAGTCGTCGGCTACAAGATCCGTTTCCAAGATCGCACCCAAGAATCCTCGCTGGTGAAACTCATGACCGACGGTATTCTTTTGGCTGAGATCCAAAGAGATCCTCTCCTAGAATCCTATGACTGTATCATCGTCGATGAAGCTCACGAGCGGTCGATTCAAATCGATATGCTGATGGCTTACCTTGCTGATTTGGTGCATCAACGTCCGGAACTAAGGTTGATTATCACCAGTGCAACGATCGATGCGCAGCGATTTGCGGAGCATTTTTACGACTCGATAGGACCGGCACCCATCCTGTCGATCCAAGGACGAAGCTATCCGGTCGAAGTGCGGTATCGCGGAATTCAAAGCCTGGCCGACTCGGTACCCAGCGATACCGACTACGGTCAACTCGATCGCCTGTGCGCTGCGGTTGATGAGCTCTTTAGCGAAGGCCGAGGCGATATCCTAGCGTTCTTTCCTACCGAGAGAGATATTCGGGACGCGAGCAAACGGCTCAGGGGACACCTGACGCAACGAGGACTACACGATTCCGTAGATGTCTTGCCGCTGTATGCAAGGTTAACCGAAGCCGAACAGCAACGGATTTTTCAGCCACACAAGCAGACTCGAATTGTACTTGCTACCAATGTCGCTGAGTCTTCGCTGACGGTCCCAGGGATTCGTTATGTGATCGATTCCGGTACGGCTAGAGTCTCTCGTTATGCTCCCCGCAGTCGAGTCCAGCGATTGCCGATCGAACCGATTTGCCAAGCGTCTGCCAACCAACGCAGTGGACGATGCGGACGATTGGGACCGGGCATCGCGATACGACTCTATGACGAATCAGATTTTTTAGGTCGTCACGGTTTTGCGCAACCCGAGATCATGCGCTGTGATTTGGCCGCTACCATTTTGCACGCCAAATCACTTAGGATCGACGATATTGAATCGCTCGCTTGGCTCGATCCACCAAGACCTGAGAGCATCCGCGAAGGACTGCAAACTCTCCGTGAAATTCAAGCCATCGATGATTCGGGCAAGCTAACCAAAATCGGAAGAACTTTATCGAATTGGCCTGTGTCACCCAGTATCGGACGCATGCTACTAGCTGCCCATCAAAACGGTTGCTTGCATGAGATGCTTATCATCGCTTCAGCGCTAGAAACGCAAGATCCTCGCGTGCGTCCTCCGGAATTCCAGCAAGCCGCCGATGCAGCCCACCAGCGGTTTCGCGACAGCCAAAGCGATTTTGTCACGCTGCTTCGAATCTGGGACTACTACCAGTCACTGCGAGAGAAACTCGGTCGTAGTCGACTCGAAAAAGCATGCCGCGACTCTTTTCTATCCCTGGTCCGATTGAGGGAATGGGGGGATGTTCACCGTCAACTCATGGAACAGTGTCGCCAAGAAGGCCTATCGATCCAATCGAGGCGACTCGCAGTCCAAGATGATCAAGCGGTTCAACAAAACCAACCTTCGGTATCCCGAGATCGCTTTGTGGATGGATACGCCCAGGTCCATCAATCGATACTTGCTGGATTGCCCTCGGGTGTTGCCATGCTCGATGATAAAGGCAAATATCGAGGAGCTTCGAACATGGAACTTCTCCTGTGGCCTGGATCCTGCCTACGGGGCTCCAACGCCAAATGGATTGTCTGTTCGGAAATCGTCGAAACCCATGATCGCTTCGCACGCACCGCAGCAAAGATCGATCCGGTCTGGATCGAACGCGTGCTGAGTCACTGCTTAAAATACTCCTACGATGAGCCTCACTTCAGTCGAAAACAAGGTTCGGCAATGGTCATGAGGCGCGGGACACTTATGGGCCTGCCTGCAGTTAACCGTCATGCGGTAGCTCTTGCTCCTTTAGATCCAAAGCTTGCACGAGATCTGATGATCGAACATGGTTTAGCCGAATTGCAATTGGAATCGAAAGCCAAGTTTTGGTTGCATAACTGCAAGTTCCTTGAAGGTGTTCAGCGGATTGGCGATAAAACCCGCCGTCGCGACTTTGTTGTCGATGCTTTTGCTCTGTTGGGTTTCTACCGAAGTTGTGTGCCTGAGCATGTCGTCGATCGAGTCACACTTGAGCAATGGGACAAGACACTCAATGACGCCAAACTCCCCCCCTATTTGTCTTACGAGGCTTTAGAGTTGCACCTGGACCCTGCGACAACGCTTAGTCAGTTTCCTGATCAACTTCAAATCGGACCGACAAGTCGCTTGCCATTAAGTTACCGTTTTGAGCCTGGCTCCGAGAGCGACGGAATTACCGTCCAAGTCCCACAGACATTTGTCGAACAACTCCATCAAGAGAAACTCGAGTGGCTCGTCCCAGGGCTCCTAGAAGAAAAGATTTCCGCTCTGCTGAAATCGCTGCCAAAGAGGCTTAGAAGACAAATGGTCCCTGTCCCGGACACCGTGCGTCTTCTGCTGCCAAAAATGCTTGAAGCAGCATCCAAGTCAGAACCGTTTTGGAAAAGCTTGTGCGAAGTCTGTTCCAAGCACCTTGGTGAGCCGGTTCAGAAGTCTGATTTCGATAGCCAAGGGTTGCCCGAGCACCTGCGTTTTCGTATCGAGCTCAAGGACTCCCAAGGCAAAAATATTGTCGTTACCAGAGAACTCGAAACCGTCCAGCAAGCTGCCTTGACGCAAGTCACCAACCGGCAACAAGAAACGCTTCAAGGGGCGACGACATTTCAAAACAACTATCCCTGGCAACGCCAAGGTGTGTTGCAATGGGACATCCCTCAATTGCCCGAGAAAGTGATCGAACTGGTTGGGGGAGTGCGCATGGAACGTTATCCAAGCATGGTTTGGAGAGACTCCAAGGCCTCAACAATCCTATACGACCATCCTCATTTGGCCGAGCAGCAATTGCGGGAATGTTGGATTCGTCTTGCGGCAAGCAATCAACGACGAGAGATAAAAAGCCAAATTCAGTATTTGCCCAAGTGGACTCAGTGTGGATTGTGGCTCTCGGACCGTTTCAATGCGGCTGAGTTGTCCGAGTTTGTGTCTTTTCTGATCGCAAGACTAGCGATGGTCGAAGTCAACTGGACTAAGGATACCGGTCGCTTTGAGCCATGCCCTCGAACGCTGATTGACTGGGAAGCCCGATGCGTGGGCTGTGTGCAAAAGATTGGGATGGCCGCTGGCGAAGTTGCTCGTTGGTTGCAGAAATTTGCAGAAGCCTACTATCAGGTCAGGCGACTTAAGGAGAACGTACCCAAACCCATTTGGGAGCAGAGCAAGGACATACGAGTCCAGCTTGATGGCCTGATGGACCCAGCACATGCACTTCATACCCCCTGGGTTTACATCAAGGATTTGCCGAGATTCTTAAGCGCCATGGCGATCCGTATCGAAAAGCTTCAACTTGGTGGATTCCAAAAAGATCAACAGCTTGATCATGGGCCCATGCAATCCTCAAGCGACTTTTTAAAGAGGATCGCCAAGCTTGAATCTCAATTGGCGTTTTCAAAGCACAACAGCAAGTGGTTTCCCGATGGTATTCTATTGGAGTATCGATGGATGATCGAAGAGTATCGGGTAAGCGTTCACGCACAAAAGCTCGGTACACGCATGAGTGTTTCTCCTAAGCGACTAGAAAAATTGCAGCAGCAACTCGATACCTAATCGTAGCGGAATGGAGGATCGAGAGAAAAAGATGAATCCATCGAAATCAGACCGTTCCAAGGCCCATCAACTTACGGACCTTCCGAATGTTGGTCCGGCGACAGCCAAGGATCTGCGACTTCTTGGGATTCAGGTCCCGCAGGATCTTGTTGGCAAAGATCCCCTGGAGCTATACCAACGGCTCAATGAAGTAACCGGTATTGAGCATGATCCATGCGTTCTGGATATCTTGATGTCAGTAACGGACTTTATGGCTGGAGCAACAGCACAGCCTTGGTGGGCTTACACACAACGACGCAAGAAAATCCTCCTGGATTGTGATCTATAAAAAATCTTCGCGTGCTACGAGAGTAGCCCAGATCTCATTCTGATTACAGAGCTATGCTAGCAATACGTCGTCAGTGCCCCCCGAGGTGCCAGGCACTCTGGCTTGGTTAATTGGTTGGCTAGCATTCCCACAGCAGCGGATCGGCGGCGGTGCCCGAGGTGCCAGGCACTCTGGCTTGTGTGCATTCTGATTACAGTGCTGTGCTAGCAATACGTCGTCAGTGCCCCCCAAGGTGCCAGGCACTCTGGCTTAGTGCCCCCCGAGGTGCCAGGCACTCTGGCTTGGTCGATTGGTTGGCTAGCATTTCCGCAGCAGCGGATCGGCGGCGGTGCCCAAGGTGCCAGGCACTCTGGCTTGGTCCCGCAGCAGCGGATCGGCGGCGGTGCCCGAGGTGCCAGGCACTCTGGCTTGGTCAGTTGGTTCGCTAGCATTTCCGCAGCAGCGGATCGGCGGCAGTGCCAAAGGTGCCAGGTGCCCAAGGTGCCAGGCACTCTGGCTTGGTCTGTTGGTTGGCTAGCATTCCCACAGCAGCGGATCGGCGGCGGTGCCCGAGGTGCCAGGCACTCTGGCTTGGTCCATTGGTTGGCTAGCATTCCCGCAACAGCGGATCGGCGGAAAAGTTGACCCAAACCTCTTGGATTAACGAATCCACAATATCCTCCCTGTCGATATAGATTTTTATGCCACGGGTCCGTACAGTCGGATCCACCATTTGCCCAGGTGCCTAAACCATGGAATCTGCAGGACTCACCATGCATCAACGCCAAAGTACAGCGCGACTGAGAAACTCCCGAACAATCCAACCCAACAGTACCAGACCCGCCCCTAACTTACCGCCAGTCTTGTTCTCCTTGCCCGATCTTTCGGATCCGCGCGAATCCCAGCCCGTAACCGTCCCGAAACCCCTGTCGACTTATTCGGACTCCATCGCTGCCTCTTCACCAGTGACCATGGGCGTCAATAAACCCTCGGTCCTTCAATCATCGCATGATCCGAAGTCAAACCCCAAGCCTTCCAGCCTCTTGAATACTGCCATAGGCTTCTTAGCCTTTGCGTTGCTACTCATAGGACTGAAAATCTACACCGACACGGTCTCCGAACGCACCAGAACCAACCAGCGCACTTCCTCCGTTTCCAAAACCTCCAACGCTGGAAGTGTGCTTGCCAACTCTTCCCTCCAGTCCGATACTCGATCTGTCCCAACAAACATCTCTAACCAGGCAAATACTCAAGATCCCCAATCCATCGACCTTACCAACTCCCCATTGTCTCCGGTAAGTAACGGGCCTCAGCGAGCAAACTTCCAAACCCCGATCACTCCTGCCAATCCTACAACATCGCTTGTACCTGATACGATTGCTCCTCAAACGCTTGAACCCCATGGGGATAATCCAGTCGATTTGGCGAGCAAACCGGTCCTAAGCATCGATGACACTGTTGTGCAAGCGAGCTATCCAGCCGAATCCCAACCAACTCAATCATCACCCGAAAGTAGTTCGCGTCATGACAACCCCAACGCGATCGCTATCCAAGCCGACTCGCTAAATACCCGAGATATGATTCTCCTGCGACAAGGAAAATCGATCGATTTAGTCCATCGCGATCGTGACGAGAAACAATCGAAGCTTCCCACCAGAACAACCACCCTGGAATCTCAACAAGTTACCCCCAAAGGCTATACCGGCGTCAAACTTACCGGCGAAACCTACCCGCCAGTTCGCCAAAAATATGAGCCAATCGGTATCCCGGCTTCTATCCCATCTGCTTCAATCCCATCTGTAAGTCGTCCTACTTCGATGGAGATTGCCCAACCGCCCAAACCCTACCAGCCTATCGGACCTTCGTTGGATTAGAAACAACGACCCGCTACCCAAGAAAACAACCCCAATTCTGTTCCTTAAGAGTGCTTATCAAAGCTGTATCATGAGCCAAACACCGATCTCCTTCCTGGGCCCCTGGGACACAGAGACCTCTTTGCCACCCCAGAGCCCTAGAAACACCTCTCAACAAACCATCGCCCCTGTGGAACCTTGGGATACACCCCTGCCTGTTACGCCATGCTGGGAAGTCGACGCATTCTGTTGGCCTGAAGTCGTACTTAAGCTACAGCAATTCAATAACGAGTCGATGCGCCGCATTAGCCAACATCTCGCCGCATCGAATCATGCTGGACTGAAAGTGCTAGCCGTCACCGCTGGCCAGCGTGGAACCGGAAGATCGACTGTTTCTATGCATCTAGCTCGAGCAGCATCCCAAGCCGGCTTAAAGGTTGCTTTAGTTGACGCAGATCTGCAACATCCTAGCCTTATTGATCAACTCCAAATCGATGCCCCAAACTCATGGTTTCAATGCATCACCGACCGGCTTGCGATGAATGAAGCAGCCGTCCACTCCGTCGAAGAAAACATCGCGATCTACCCACTGACTGAGTCACACCCGATCAGTATTCTTCAAAGCGACCGATCCCGTATCGCTCGATTCGTTGAACGTTTATCAAAAGAATACGATTTAGTGATTCTCGACTCCTGCGTGTTGAACAAAGAGTCAACCTCTCTGGTCGGCTACGAAACATCCGCTTCCTTGCACGCTGCGATGGTGGTAATCGACGCAGAACTGTCAGACAAAAACTGCCTCGAAGATGCATGCAGCGCACTCAAAGCGATGGGAATCCATTCGGTCGGAGTTGTCGAAAACTTCCGACCGTAACGTTTCTTCCCAGTCGCGTGACTTTCTGTCAAGTGACCCAAAAATTAGAAGTCAGGTCGACGAGGACGCTCAGGGGATGCCCCTCCTGGCCCTCTGGGCATACCGTCAGGACCACCGGGTCCAAATCCAGGCCCCCGCCCTCGACCAGGTTGACCTTCGGGTGGTCCGCCCGGCCCCTGTTGCCGCTGACCACCCATTGGCATGTTTTTGGCAAACTCCATCAATTCGTCTCTGCTGAGTTTTCCATCTCCGTCGCGATCAAACTGCATCGCTCGATCGACAAACCGCTCCGGATTTGGCTGAAATCCTCCAGGACCCCGCGCCCCTTCAAGTGGTCCACCTTCTGGTCGTGGTCCACCTTCTGGTCGTGGTCCACCTTCTGGTCGCGGTCCACCTTCTGGTCGTGGTCCGCCTTCTGGTCGCGGTCCGCCTTCTGGTCGTGGTCCGCCTTCTGGTCGCGGTCCACCTTCTGGTCGTGGTCCGCCTTCTGGTCGTGGTCCGCCTTCTGGTCGTGGTCCGCCTTCTGGTCGCGGTCCACCTTCTGGTCGTGGTCCGCCTTCTGGTCGTGGTCCGCCTTCTGGTCGTGGTCCGCCTTCTGGTCGTGGTCCGCCTTCTGGTCGTCGGGCTTCGCGAGGTGAACCACCTTCGGGCCTTGCATCTTGGATCAAGCCTGGAGGGCCTCCAGGTGGGCCACCCTGTGGACCTCTACCTTGCATCCTGAATCGCTGATTTTCCTTTGCAAGTTCCATCAGTTCATCACGATCGAGTTTACCATCGCCATCTTTATCAAACCGCATGGCCATGTTGACAAAGTCTTCGGGGCTAGGTCGATTCATTCCGGGCCCAAAACCACCCGGTCCACCTTGTGACCCAGGAAAACCCTGTGGGCCTGGACCAGGGGGTGGGCCTTGTGGGCCTGGCCCATCAGGAGGTTGAGCAAGACTTGAACAAGTCGATGCGCCTAAGAGCATGACAGCCATCAGTAGCTTTTTCATGATGCAATTTTTCCTAGAGAAAGAGGATTCGTAACCTTCACTTTATTTGCTCGAGCTTACACAGTAAATTCGATTATCCGAACGCAAGTACAGTTGCCCCGAATCTACAGCCGGAGTTGCGTTGCACATGCTTTTATCCGATTCAAAACGGTTTTGGCTTATCACATTCAGTTCGGATGTGGGGGTGGTAACGAGTAGGCCGTCAAACCGGGTTTGGAACATGAGGTTGTTTCCGACGGCTATAGCTGACGCATACACCGGTCGATCTCTGCTTGTGATATTTGCCACGCGGCTGCGTTGGATCAATTCACCGGTTTTTGCTGAGCTTACATAGTAAGTCCCTTTGTCATCGATCCAAAAAAGCTTGCCATCGACCAAGACGGGAGTCGAAACATACGACGAGTTGCGACTGGTCCAGACCGTATGGGTTTTGGTTACATCGCCACTGCCTCCGATTCGAATGGCCACCGAACCGCTGGATCGATACCCACCAAAGGCAATCACGGTATCTCCGTCGAGTATTAAACTTGGAGATAGGTTGCCCGTGAGCGATGTTTCTGCATACCAGATCAGTTTCCCAGTTCTCGGATTAAGCCCCCAAATTTCTCCGGGAACTGCGATGACTAGATCGGTTCTTTGATCATCGACTTTGGCTAAGATGGGAGTACCGTAAGCAAGTTCTAGTGCTGAGCCGGTGGCTTTCCAAACTTCTTGCCCATCGGAGGCTTTCAAAGCCCGAATCGTTTGACTCTCTTCCGACGCATTGACAATGACGAGATCTTCGAAGAGCACAAGGCTCGATGCGGTACCCCAACCTCGATTGCCTGAGTCGGTTCCCACGCTGGATTGCCAAAGTTTTTTGCCGTCGAGATCGAATGCGAAAACTCCTGATTTACCCAAGAATGCAAATACGCGTTGGCCATCGGTTGCAGGCGTGTTGGTCGCATAGCCGTGTTCGGGCACTCCCATTCCTTGGAATCGATCTTCGGGTTGTACAGCAGATTCGGTGTGATTCCACAGGATTTGACCATCTTGTCGACTCAGGCAAATCAGATGGCGTTTAAGATTGCTTGTATCGGTTTGACGTGATTGTGGGTCGATGCCACTGTAACAAGTGACAAAGACAAGTTTGTCGGTAAGGATTGGGCTTGAGGATCCAGGACCAGGAAGGGGCGTTGCCCATTTGAGATTTTCTGTATCGGACCAATTCGAAGGGATCGACGCATCGGAGCTGATTCCTGAACCGTTGGGGCCTCGGAACCGAGACCAGTCTGGGTTTTCCAAGTTATGGGTGGTGGAGTGTACGAAGACCGCTTGGGAATTCGAGTCCTGTGACGTTTCTGGACGAGAACCGGCCCCGTTTTGTCTGGCCTTGGGAGACGATTTGAATCCTTGAAGTGGCAAGAGCCAGGCCGACAGTAAAGCCAGAGCGACAAATCCCGTGAACCAAAACCACTTGGAATGCTTGCCCTTTGCCACGGTGTGATCTGGGGCGGTGCAGGGATGTTCGATTGGCGAACTCATGGTTGGACCAGGTTTAAGAGAATAAGGAAAAGGTTAGGCGAAAAAACGGGGTAGGCTTACAAGGAACCAACCCGGCTAAGGGCACAAAGTTTCAGTCTTGTTTTCGAAAAGCCGATAATCTAGAGCAGTTCTATCGTAGCGTTTTGGACAAGCCAAAACGGCTTTGACTTCGATACAAGGCTAAAAGAGTGCCAAAAGTGTGGCGAAACTCAGAATGTCCCATGGGAATCAACGGATTGAAGACCGAGGTCGAGCATGAATAAAAAGTTTGTCGTAGGTAGATTGCAGGGGACCAATCGTAACCGCCTCAGCAGAGTTACCCTTGTGCTAGCATTAGCCCTTCTGGTCATGGGGCCTGAGGCTCTGGGGCAGGAAAACGCGCGGAGTGGGGCTGTTTTCGGTGGGCTTGCCGGAGCGGTCGTCGGAGGGGTTGTTGGGCACAACCATAAGGATCA
>JAGWZB010000586.1 GCA_018969045.1 Planctomycetota bacterium
ACCAGCGACGACAATCGCCAGTAAACAAAGGGCACGCAGCAGATAGTGAGCCAACTGTTCATTGCCATTCTTACCGCTGCTCCAGTGTCGTTTTCCGATCAGAATCATGCACAGGTACAACCCCAGCATGGTCAATAAGAGAAAGTAACCCACACCCGAGAGGCTGATGACACCTCGCCCAAAATCATCGAATCTTTCGGAAAGGCTGAACGATTTTATTTCTCTGGCATAGTCTCGCCCGATCACCGCATCGGAACTTGCGGCAAAGGCAAGTGGGGCGTTGAACAGAGCCCCCAGGATGAAGCCTACCGTCAGATTGTTGGTCAGGAACGATGCGACCATACCGATAGCGATCATCGCAAGGCCGATGAGCCAGTATCCAAGGTAGTTGCTGAAAAATAGTCCTGTATCGACTTCGCCCAGAGTCAATGCAGCCAGGACGATGAACGTTGACAATTGGGAGAACAGTAGCGAAACGGTGTAGATGGCAGCGGCCGCGGTGTACTTGCCGATGACGATGTCAAAGTCGGTAGCTGGCAAGGTCAAGAGGAGTTCATCGGTTCCTTGGCGTCGCTCTTCGGCCCAAATGCTCATCGTGATGGCGGGGATGAAGAACAGCATGATGTAAGTAAACCACTTGTTGAGCTGGCTGAGGGTTCCGAGGTTCGAGTTGAAGAACTCGTAGGGCCAGAACGCTGCCATGCTTGTCAACAGAACGAACAAGCATAGGAACACGTACCCGGTGGGGTTGGCGAAATATCCGTAGAAATTCCGCTTAAGGACCGCGTAGGCGACCGGTCGTTGCCGAGCCATCAGCAAGACGATCCCGAGCAAGACACCTAGGGAAACGATGTCAAGCAAGAGTAATCGAAGCAGAGCACTTGCAATCACTTTGGAATATCCTTCTTCAAACCAGTAAATGAACTATGTGTTAAACGATTCGCTTCAAAGCGAAGTGAACTCGAAGAGATTCGAGCCGATTCTTTAGGCAGCCGCACCGGTGAGTTTGTGGAAGGCATCTGTCAAGTCTCCTCGAACTTTCTTGAGTTCCTCGACGGAGCCTTCGAACACCTTGCGGCCTTCGTTGATCATGATCACACGACTGGCCATCGCTTCGACCTCCTGAAGAATGTGGGTCGAAAGGAGGATCGTTTTGGTCTCTCCTAGCTTTCGCATCGTGTTTCGAACCTCGCGAATTTGGTTCGGATCCAATCCGGCAGTGGGCTCGTCGAGAATCAGCACATCGGGCTCATGCAAAAGGGCCTGGGCCATTCCAACACGCTGGCGAAACCCCTTCGATAGCTTGCTGATGGCTTTGTGCAACACGGATTTTAGATCGCACATATCGATCACGGCTTCGATCCGCGAGGCCTTGTACCCTTTCTCCATCCCACGGGCATCTCCGAAAAAATTCAGGAGCGCATAGGGGGTCATGTCGGGATACAAAGGACCGTTTTCCGGGAGATAGCCTAGGTGTTTTGAACCAGCGATACGATCTGAAAACATATCGTGTCCGGCGATCCTCGCGGAGCCTTCACTCGGAGATAAATATCCTGTAAGCATCTTCATGGTTGTGCTTTTTC
>JAGWZB010000168.1 GCA_018969045.1 Planctomycetota bacterium
AGGGTGTGCGAGTGTCCCCAGTAAACAGTGTCTTTGTGATTACAATCAACACCCCAAAAAGAGGCGCCAGGAAAAAGGCTAACCAAGCGATCTGCCAGCCGAAAAAAGCCCCAACCATGCTCATCAATGTCACGTCGCCAAAACCCAGTGCCTCTTGTCCTAAGATCTCACCGGCAACCATCCGAAAAGCCCAGACCAAAAGGCCACCGAGCCACATTCCGATCAAGGCACTGACAAGCCGCATCCACGGTTGCCGATCCAAGCTGAAGTACCCAGCAACGATCAATACCCACCCGATCACCATCAGAATCGTCATGGGCTTGCGATTCTGGCTACGCCAGTATCCAGCCCAGGCATAGCGAAATGCACGCCGCCACCCACGCCGTGTGATCCAGCGAAAATCCACTAAAGACGTACACCATACGGTCCAAGTCGTCAGGCCAATCAAAAGCCCCAAATAGCTCCCTTGCTGCCAAGACTCCGGATACAACTCAGGAGAATTGGCGTGCAACGAACGCAATACGGTAAACGGTGCTACCGCAATCTGGACCGGTTCAAGCCAGTTCCATCCTACCAGAAATGTCGAACCCACAATCCCAATGATCGTCCCTGGGATCGTGATCCAATCAGGAATCGTCCACTCGTCAAAATCGATGAAAGTCGCAATCGCCAGCAGAGTCAGAAGGATCGCGTAGGCGATGAACTGATGAACGTGTAGGCTCTGGTCCCTAAACAGCGCAGGCATCGTATTGCCAGTGGAAGTGTATCGATACAGCGCAACGAAGAGCCAAGGGACAATCAACTCGATCAAAAAAGGTCGCACCCAAAACCATCTGCCAAAAACGCTCTGATCGTCGCTTCGCCTGGAACGAAGCAACCATCCAACGGCCGGTAGCCTTTCAAGAAGACTCAGAGCCCCGGTCCCCTCCGGACGGCGTTGCCAAGACGAAATCGGCAACGATGTATAAGCAAACGCATAGATGCAATGGTTGATCAGCATGCCAACCAACACTCCGATTCCAAGTAGAAGCGCATTAGCCCCTGGGGAATCGAACATCGTAGTCGACTTTCTTTGTGCGAATGCAGAGCCAATCAAGATCCCGAACCAAGTCCGAGAGAACTCCTGAACTGGATCCATTATAGAGAAAATGGAACCCTACGCAGAGAGAATCAGGCCACTTTCCACCAACGGACAATTTGTTCACAGAGCCCATGGGGATCCATCGCGTCGGTATCAACGATCCAATCCGCCATCTCTTGGTAGATCGGTTCGCGAACCTGCAATACCTCCTGGATCTCCTCGACGACTCCCTTTCCAGTCAGACTCGGTCGTCCAAAAGCACCCGATTGGTCTTTGTTCAAACGAGCAGCCAATGTGTCCAGCGAACATCGAAGCCAAACGACTTTGCCGGTCTGACAGATCAGGTAGCGATTCTCAGGGGCCAGAACCGCACCGCCCCCAAGCGAGATGACTTGGTCGGTGGCATTAGCAACCCGAAGAATCGTTTGACTCTCGATTCGACGAAACTCCGCTTCGCCACATCGCTTGAAGAAGTCCGAAATCGGCTCGCCAAGTTGCTTTTCTATCAGCCGATCGGTGTCTACGCACTGAAACCCCAGGAGCGAAGCGATCTGCGGAGCCAGTGTGCTTTTTCCGCTCCCACGATAGCCGATCAAGTAGAGATTCGGCTTGCTAACCACTTACAACACCCAAGGATTGGGAACTAAGCGTTGATCGATTTGATCATCACGCGAGTGTACTTTTGACGGTGCCCGGTGCGAGCGTCAAAGTTCTTGCGGCGGCTGAACTTTTGAATGAAAACCTTCTTGCCTTGCTCCAATCCGACCACTTCGGCCGTGACTTTAACACCGCTAAGAGTGGGTTGTCCAAGCTTCAAACCCGATTCGCCTCCAACAGCCAAAACCCGATCGAATTCGATGCTATCTCCGGTCTCGGCGGTCTCACGGAAGTCGATGTCTACGAGCAAGCCTTCGGTTACTTTGTACTGTCTTCCGCCGTCACAGATAATTGCGTACATGGCAATCCACGCCGATCCAAAAAAAGAAATTCGAGTTAGTGATCCCATTGGGGTAGGAATTTCAGGGTCCGAGAGTCTAGTCGAAGAGCTGGAAAACGTCGAGTCCTTTTTCCGATTTCCCGGACCCAAAGCGGATCCTGAGTCCGGGGACTATCCAACGCGGGTTCGTCGGCTACATTTCCGGCATGGGCGAGCTAAATCCTGCACAATCCGACGCGGTCGCGACCCTCTCGGGACCCCTACTAGTTCTCGCAGGCGCTGGAACCGGCAAAACCCGAGTAGTTACCTTTAGAGTAGAAAATCTAATAAAGCATAAGACCGCTGCCGATCGGATCCTTGCCGTGACGTTTACCAACAAAGCGGCATTGGAGATGCAAGAGCGGATCTCGCACCAACTGAAACTTCCTAAGCGTGTGCGTCGGGGCCAACCAAGCCCCCCAAGGCCCCAAATCGGGACGTTTCATTCGCACTGCGTCCAGATTCTCAAACGCTGGACCGGGGAGCTTGGATACCCCGAGAAGTTCACGATTTACGATCGGAGCGATGCCGAGAGTGTAGCAAGGACGGTCCTGCGAGAAATTCGAGTGGCAGAAACGACCCTTTCCCCTTCGGACTTTTTAAATATCGTCAGTCGCTGGAAGAATGCCGGAGTGCGACCCGAGAATGCCGACAGCGCAGCGACCAGCGACCAAGAGCATATCGCAGCTAGCGGCTTTCGCCGTTACCAACGGGCTTTAAAACTCCAAGCCGCCTTCGATTTCGATGACTTGCTAGTCTACGCCGAACAGTTGCTGGTCGAATCCGACAAGATCCGATCGGCCGAGGCCGGCAGGTACGACCATGTCCTCGTCGATGAATACCAAGACACCAACGGTTGTCAGTATCGGATCATCAAAGCCTTGGCCGAGAGCCATCGTAACTTGTGCGTGGTTGGAGACGACGATCAATCGATCTATGGATGGCGGGGGGCGGAAGTTCGCCACATTCTAAATTTTCGCAAAGATTGGCCGGACGCCAAAGTCGTGCGACTCGAGGAGAACTATCGCTCGACCGATGCGATCTTGTCGATGGCCAACCGGCTCATCGCCTTCAATCGCCAAAGGCACGACAAAGTACTTCGACCTGCTAGGCCCAACGGCATACCCCCTCGAGTGCTTCAGTTCCCCGACGAAAACGCGGAGGCTCAAGGGGTCATCGAAGAAATTGCACAGAGGCTTAAGAACGACAAGTCCGTTTCGGCAGGTGACTTTGCAATCCTGTTTCGAACCAACGAGCAACCTCGACCATTCGAAATGGAACTTCGTAAAAAAAAGGTTCCTTACATGATCACAGGAACCCAGTCCTTTTTCGATCGCAAGGAGGTCCGCGATGTGCTGGCTTACCTGCGTTGGATCGATACCCCGCAGGATGAGCTAGCTCTGCTGCGAGTCATCAACGTGCCTCCCCGTGGTATGGGTGCAGGAAGTGTGGATAAATTGCTCAAGGAGGCGGTGTCTAGTTCATCGAGCGTTTGGAAAGTCATGCAAGACGAATCATTCGTCGCTGCGTTGCCCACGGCAGCCCAAGGTGGGATCGCTAGTCTCAAGGCGATACAACGAAAGTACCAAGCCCAGTTCGATGCTCCCGATCCAGTTGCCTCGGATCCCACACAGAGCATGACGATGGTCGAAGTCTTGATCAAGCTGATCGATGAACTTAGGTACCGCGAGGAGATCCAGCGGTTGTATGCAGACCCCGAGGAGTCAGCCATGCGGATCGGATCGCTCGAGTCGGTACTCAATGCGATGGCACAATACGAAGAAAACAACCAGGAACCCACACTCGATGGATTTCTTTCATCGGTGGCTCTCTCGGGCCGCGAGTTTGGTTCGGGCAAAGACAAACAACAGGGACTCAACGCCGTCTCGTTGATGACTTATCACAGCGCCAAAGGGCTTGAGTTTCCGATCGTTTACATGATCGGGATGGAAGAAGGCGTATTGCCCCATCGCCGATCCATCACCGGAGAGATCGATTCGGTCGATGAAGAACGTCGACTTTGTTACGTCGGAGTGACTCGGGCTCAAGACGAACTGACCCTCACGCTACCGCAAAGCCGCTTCAAGTGGGGCAAACCACGGCCGACGTATCCAAGTCGTTTTCTTTATGAGTTGACCGGACAGGGGGACAACCCCAATCGGATCAAGTCCATCCAAGCTGCGGCCGAGGAAGCCAAGAAGCAAAAGCGTTCAAAACGGTAGGAACAACCCACTAGGCTTGTGGCACTCCATGAATTCCTATTGGGATTTGCTAGCAACGGCGATCGCGCACAGGGGATGGTGGTAGGGGACGGTGGGAGGAAATGAAAAACGCTCTAGGATCCGACGAAGCAAATTGCTAGTCTCCCCTAAATCGCCCTAAACGCTTGGGATACCGCAATCGCCAAGCTATCCCAGAAGTCAGTGCTCAAGGATCAGTGACCCAATGCGCCAACGTGCAACGAATCTCCTTTATCGATCCCTACTTGGCCGTTCCCTATCCACCAAGACCTTGGTCGCTTGCTTGGCCGTAGCCTCAGCAGGCCGAGTGTTTTCGCAGGCGCCGATTGTGCAGCCACGGTCTCCTGGGTACGGAGCCTCCAATCCCCAAGGGCCGGCAGTCCCCAGTGGAGCCAACGGTGCAGCCAACCCTGGAGCACCAGGCCAACAAAACCCACAACTCAATCCTCAGCAAGACCCTCAGCTGAATCCACAGGCGGCCAACCGCGTACAAAGCCAGCTTCAGCAAGCCGTACGAGACGGACAGCAGTTCCAGATGCAGGGGCCCAACAATGGAGGCCAAGTCATCCAGCAGCGCCCGTTTCCGGAATTGACTCCGCAAGAACAACAAACGATCGATCAGATTCTGGCTTACTGGGAACAAGAGACTGCCAAGATCGAACGCTTCTCGTGCGAGTTCAGTCGTTGGGAGTTTGACTCCCAAGCTCCAGGGGTACAGGAGTTAGCCCGCCAGATCGGACGCGGAGACATCACCGTGGCAGCCAGTCGAGGTGTGGTGCGGTTTCAGAAGCCCGACCGCGGGCTTTTCAAAACCGAGATCTACACCAAGATGACCGGTGGTTTGACCAAGGACAAGCAAGTGGAGCTCAAGGTCGATCCGAACAACTCAGGTGAGTGGGTCGTTTGCGATGGGAAATTTGTTTGGGATTACGATCGCAAGGAGAAGATCCGAACCAAGTTGGAATTGCCCCCTGAGATGCAGGGTCTGGGAATCATGAATTCACCTTTGCCCTTCCTCTTTGGAGTCAAAGCCGATGAGATCAAGGCCCGGTATTGGGTTCGAGCCATTTCACCGGGTACTGAGAATGGTAAGCCGGTAGAGAACAAATATGCCGTGGAGGCTTATCCTAAGTACCCCGTTGACGCGGTGAATTACCACCATGTTCAAATTGTTCTTGACCGCGATATGTTTCTGCCCGAGCTGATGGTTTTGTACATGCCTGAGTGGAACGACCAATCGCTCAATGCCAATGGCGTGGTGATCGAACCTCGAGACAAGCGGATGGTGTATCAGTTTGCCAATCGCCAGATCAACTCGAACATTTTCCAGAAGCTCAGCGAATCCCTTTTTCAACGGGACTTTATTCCCGTCGATCCTGGGGCAGGTTGGAAGACCAATGACATTCCATATTTGCCCGCGCAGCCGCAACCTCAGCGGACCGCCAATCAAAATGCACCGGGTGCACCTGCAGGGGCACGACCCCGGTAATCATGCAGCGAACCTCCAGACGATGTTTCCTGGTGAGTATGTTGGCAGGCTCGACCTGTGGATGCGCTCAGTGGTTACCGTCTCGCAAAGAACCCGAGGCTAGTCAGCCGACTCTATTGCATCGAGAGATCGCAAGCGACACGGTGGGAGTAGAAACTATTTTTCTAAGGCTCAGCTCTGTGGAGTCTGAGCAACTCAGAGATCTTTGGGCTTACGCAGATCAGCAAATCCTCCCGCCCGAGCAGCGAATGCTGCTGGATCAAAACGGCATACGGGTAGGAAAATTCGCTGGACAACTACCATCGATAGCCCAAGCTTGGGTCGATCGAAATGCCGCTCGAATCCAAAACGATCCGATGGAGCAAGCCGGAGTGGTGGCCGATGTATCGAGTTTCTCGGAGCTTTGGAGATGCCGGGCAGACCAACGCAAAGTATTGACGGTTCGGAACCTCTCCAAAGAAACTGTAAATCTGTTTTATAATGAAGATGGATTTCGCGGTGGCCAGTTCTCCTCTCCGCATTTTCTTTTCTCGCTTTACGCCAAGCCGCTTGGACCCAACAGCGCTCAGATCCTTCTAAGGCCTGAGATGCAGTACGGTGAAAGCCGCCGGAGCGTGGTGGCCAAGGACTCGGCGATTCGCACCCAGGAGACTCGAGAGAGCATCCGCTGGGATTCCCTCTCCTTGGTCCTTTCCATGCAGCAAGGTGATTGTTTGATCCTCTCAGGAAGCCCTCAGCCACGAGGTATTGGAGAGTATTTCTTTCAAACACGATCCAAGGAGGGGGAAATTCAGGATGTGATCCTGCTGGTTCGAATCGCTCAATTGAATGCTCCAGATGAATTTGCCCAAGGGCAAATTTCCAATGCATCCGATAAAACGAAATTCAACCGTCGATAGCCAACGTTCTCAAAAGCCTTTTTCAAGAGCTGAACCCATTAGGCATGAACAAGTTCACCTTTCCCTCGGGTCCACTGCTAGGACTGCTAGTCTACGGTCTTCTTGTGCAGATCGATGCCTTTCCTCCACTTGCTGCGGCAGTTGCTGCCTTGAGTGTGTGGATGGCACTGTGGTGGATGACCGAACCGGTCCCCTTGGAACTGACCGCGCTGCTACCGATGATCGTCTTGCCGTTGATTGGACTCTATCCGGCCAAATCGGCGATGATGGATTCCTGTGCTCCTTACGCCAATGAAAGTGTCTATTTCTTTTTAGGGGGGTTCGGCCTGGGGCTTGCGATCGAGAAAACCATGCTGCATCGTATCGGGGCGCTGTTTCTCTTGCGATGGGCAGGATCCAATGCCAGTCGGGTCGTCGGAGCTTTCATGCTTTCTTCGGCACTGCTAAGCATGTGGATCAACAATACGGCAACGACGATGCTCATGCTGCCGCTTGCCATCAGTGTGATCGCGACAACCGACCATCCAAACTTTTCCAAATCGATCCTTATTGGGATCGCCTATGCAGCGAGCATCGGTGGGATGGGAACACTTGTTGGCACCGCCCCGAACATTTACTTTTCAGGATTTCTACGGGAAAAAGGGATGGAGATCGGGTTTTGGAATTGGATGCTCTTGGCAATGCCGATCGTCGCTGTGTTGCTCATAGGATGTTGGATATGGATGGTGGTGATCCTATGGCCGATGAAAGGACTCAGCATTACGGTTCCGAGTCAGTGGTCCGATGAGTGGAAATCGACTCGGAGTCTCGATTGGCAACAGCGCACGACGCTGATTGTATTTGCCGTTGCGGCGGCTTGTTGGATCCTGCGCACACCGATCCTCGAACTGCTTGAAAACACCTCTTGGTACGCAAGGCTCTCTCCGGCCAATGATGCTTGGATCGCGATGACGGCACTGGCATCGCTGCTAATTTTTCCGCTGGGCAAGCCTGTCTTGGAATGGAAAGATGTCGACAGGATTCCCTGGGGGGTGTTGCTCCTTTTTGGAGGGGGGTTGAGTTTGTCCAATGCCATCAGCAAGTCAGGTCTGGACCAACAAATCGGAATCGCGGCAGTAGGCTTGCAGGGGATTCCGGTTTGGATTCTGTTGACCATTGTGGTTCTACTGGTAGTCGCTATCAGTGAAATGGCCAGCAATGTCGCGACCGCAACGACGATGATCCCGATCCTCATGGGAGCCTCTTCGGCCATGCAGGTCGATCCCATCGTTATCTTGAGCGCTACGGTGCTTGCCAGCAGTTGCGGATTCATGATGCCGGTGGCCACTCCGCCAAATACCCTGGTCTTTGCCCAGAAAAAATTCCCTGTAAAAGACATGCTTATCGCTGGTTTTGGGGTCAATCTCCTTGCGATTCTGGCGATCCCACCCGCCGTGCTGTGGATCTTGCCAAAGGTGCTCACCAAGTGATTTATGGCTATAATCTGTAGTCAGTGACCCCACGAATGAAATAGAAACCAGGGATATTCCTCCATGTTGACGATCACCGGCGACGGATCCGCACAAACCTGCAACGGCACACTTCGTCGCGATTTTCTCCAAGTCGGTGCCCTGGGTGCCATCGGGCTTGGTTTGCCGCAGTATTTAGCCGCTGCAGACTCCCAAGGCGTCGATCCATCGAAGTCCAAGCGGTCGGCGATCATGATTTTCAATTTGGGGGCACCAAGCCACATCGATACCTTCGACGTCAAACCGGATGCTCCCCTGGAGGTACGTGGTCCCTTCAAGCCGATTCCGACCAAAGCGTCAGGAATGCTCTTGTCGGAGATCTTGCCCAAGCATGCGCAGATCGCGGACAAATTCTCCTTGGTTCGGTCTTGTTTCCATCGCGGCGCGGCCGTTCACGATGCTGGGTGGCAAATCATGCAAACCGGACGACAGTTCCAAGGGGGTGTCAATACGCCTCATGCTGGAAGCGTTGCGGGCTATATGCTGGGGCGTCGCTCGGACTTGCCTCCCCATGTCGTATTGCCCGAGACCATGGGCCGTGGAGGTGGGAATCTGCCCAATGGCCAAGCCGGTGGATTTCTCGGAAAAGCGCACGATCCGTTTGCCCTGATGGCCGACCCAAGCCAGCCGAATTTCAAAGTCCCCGATTTGCTGCCCCCAGAAAGCATCGGAACAGCCCGAATGGATCGCCGACAGCGGCTTCGAGATATCGTCGATGCATCGGTTTCGCGGTTCGAAGCCAGCGAATCGGCCAAGATGATGGACGAGCACTTCGCGTCGGCTTATCGACTCATGACCAGCACGCAAGCCCGAGAGGCCTTTCATCTTGCCGCCGAACCGCAACAGGTCCGCGAGCGTTACGGGATGAATCGTTTTGGTCAATGCTGCCTGCTAGCTCGCCGATTGATCCAAGCCGGTGTGCGATTTGTCACCATCAATACCTTTTTGACCGTTTTTGATGAGATCACATGGGACATCCATGGCAGCAAACCCTTCACGTCCATTGAAGGGATGAAGAACATCGTCGCCCCAATGTACGATCAAGGGTATTCGGCGCTGATCGAGGATCTCTTTGAGCAAGGAATGCTCCAGGACACGTTGGTCTGCAATGTCGCCGAGTTTGGTCGTACCCCCAAAGTCAATCCAGCCGGTGGTCGTGATCACTGGCCCGGTTGCTTCACCTGCGGTTTTGCGGGTGGAGGGGTCCAAGGAGGCCGCGTGGTAGGTGCGAGCGATCCGATCGGGGCCGTTCCTGCCGATCGCCCAACCGAGCCACCGGAAGTCATCGCGACGATCTTCCACGCTTTAGGACTCTCTTTGGACCAACACCTACCGGGCCCTGCCGGTAGGCCATTTCCGCTTGTGGACATCGGTTTCCGAGAGATTCGCGAGCTTTTCTAACAGATCCCAGTTGGGCATGAACACCACTCCAAATATTTTATCCCTTGCCGCACTGAGCCAACAGTTGCGAAGCGGTCAGCTGAGCGTTTGCCAGCTCGTCGAATTCCAGCTCAAGCAAATCGAAAAGAGCAATCCTTCGATCAATGCCATGGTTTCCCTCGACCAGCAGCATGCTTTGATGCAAGCCGAGTTTTGGGACAACCAGTTTTCAAAGCGGCAGCCCCTGCCAAAGCTTGCGGGCATCCCGCTTGCGATCAAAGACAACTTGTGCACCAAAACGGGTGCGACTTCGTGCGGGTCGCGAATGCTCCAAAACTTTCACTCGCCCTATGACGCCCATGTGGTCCAGAGACTTCGAGACCAAGGTGCGATCGTGCTTGGCAAAA
>JAGWZB010000169.1 GCA_018969045.1 Planctomycetota bacterium
GCAATACTTGCCGATCATTCTTGCGATGTCTTTCAGTTGCGGTTTTTGGTCGTCTCCGATCGGACCGATCAAGTCTTGTTCGGCTGCGTTGCAAGCTGGATGCTCTGAAGGCCTGTCGCGAACGATCCAAAAGTAAGCGGCAGCGATTGCAATCCCGAGCAAACCGTAGAGCCATAGGACCGTTCTCCAGGATCCCGTTTGCAGGATGAGTAGAGTGGTTAGAAATGGAGCGGTTGCAGCACCGAGTCGACCACCGAATGCGATGAGGCCACTGGCGCGCCCTCGGCTGGAGATCGGAAACCAGCGTCGAACGATGGCACTCGATGTAGGGTACGCACCGGATTGGGAGAACCCAAAGAGAAATCTGGCGAACATCAATCCGTAAAGGCTAGCGACCCAACCGGTCATCAAGGTTAGGATCGACCACAAAAAGATGTAGATCGAGAGCATCCGTCGTGCTCCAAGCCGGTCGCTGAACCATCCAGCGGGAACTTGAAACAATGCATAAGAAAAGAAAAAAGCACCTAGGATCGTACCGATCTGGGTTTTAGAAATCCGCTTAAATCCGCTTCCCCCAAGCGATTCGAGTTCCGATAGCAGGAGATCCGCTTGGCTTGAAGTTTGGTTATCCAGGACCGTATGAGGAATCTTGATTTTGCTGAAGTCCAGCCTTGGGGCGTCCGGTTTCTGACAGGATTGAAGCCACGTCTGGATTGAGCTGTTGCTAAGCCCGTCGGTCAGTTCGACGGAAAATCGGGTCGATTCGGCTTGGACTAACCAAGAGTCCTTCAAGAACGAATCCGACTTGACGATCTCTCCCAAGCTATTTCGAGTCAAGTACAATCCAAGGGCCATCAAAACGCTGACCCAAACGATTTGCAAACGGACGTTGGTGGCTGGGGATGTGTTAGAATTCATAGCCTGTAAGATAGCAGATTCCGAGTATCGAATGATTTATAGATTTCAAAAAAACACTTTGGAGAGCATCCCTTTGTTACCTAAAACACGATCTAGGCGTTATCGAGTCTGCGGTCCAAGATTTACAGGATTTCGAAAGCTGCAACTGCATTGTTGGTTGGCTTTGGCATTGCACTTCATCAGTTCGGCTACCGTCTTGGGTCAGGACTCCAAGCTTCTCTTTGATGGAAAGAGCTTTGAAGGCTGGGAGGGAAATACCAAAACGGTTTGGAGAATTGAGGATGGTGCACTGACTGCTGGGTCATTGACTAGCCGCCAAAAAGACAATGACTTTTTGGCTACCACAGCTGAATATCAAAACTTTGAATTGGAGCTCGAATGGAAGCTACAAGGCACCGAAGGCTTCATCAATGGAGGAGTTCAGTTCCGGACCAAGAGGATCCCAAATCATCACGAAGTTTCTGGTTATCAAGCGGACCTAGGGGCTGGATTCGATGGGGCGCTGTACGACGAGAGTCGCAGAAATAAAATTCTCGCGAAACCGGACGAAGAGACCCTCAAAAAAGCGATCAAGCCGCTGGGTCAGTGGAACCACTATCGGATTCGAGCGCAAGGAAATCACATCCAGCTATGGCTAAACGGCATCAAGACCGTTGACTACATGGAGACAGATACGAACATTCCACAAACCGGTATTATCGCCGTTCAGATCCACGGTGGAGCCACGGCGATTGCTCAGTACCGCAAGCTATCGATCAAAGAATTCAAATAGCTATCATGCATCACAAAGTCATTTTCGGATGGGTCGGATTCTTCTTGGCTCTGAGCACTGTTAACTGTTTTGGGCAGTTATCCACTGGTTGGAAACAGCACGATATGAAGCGGCCTTTGCCGCCGATTGTGGATCCAGGCGAGAGTCTATCGCAAGCGGCTCCTCCCTCGGATGCAGTGGTCCTCTTCGATGGGACTTCGCTGGATGCTTGGCGATCCGGTGATGGTGGACCGGTCAAATGGCTTCTACGAGATGGTGCGATGGAGCCGGTTGACGGTGGCGGTTATGCGTATTCGGCCCAAGGGTTTGCGGATTGTCAGCTTCATATCGAATGGGCTTCTCCAGCAATCCCCAAAGGGAAGAGCCAAAATCGTGGCAACAGCGGGGTGTTCTTGCAGAGTCAGTTCGAAGTCCAGATACTCGATTCCTTTGACAATGTGACTTATGCAGATGGACAAGCCGCTTCGATATACGGTCAATATCCACCGATGGCAAATGTGAGTCGCAAGCCTGGTCAGTGGCAGTCGTATGACATCCTGTTTCGTGCACCCAAATACAAAGAAGACGGCAGTTTGCTCGAACCGGCGCGGATGACGGTCATGCACAACGGAGTGTTTGTTCAAGACAACGTCAAGCCGCTGGGGCCGACTTCTTGGATGCAGCATCATCCTTACAGCAATCGCACCGGCAAGATACCCATTGGACTGCAAGACCATGGAAATCCTGTTCGCTTTAGGAACATTTGGGTTCGTGAGCTACCTAGCGAAAAGATCGAGCAGCCCACAGAGCCCTACGATCCGCTGGTAGTAGAGCTTAACGATTCGCAAATCGCCGGCTTGGTCGGGAAATACAAGCGCCAGGGAGGAGGCAGCTACGAAGTGCTTCGCAAGGATGGAAAGATGTATTTCACGCTAGGCGGGCCCTTGATGGAAATGATCCCCCACAGCCGGTTGGAGTTTGGTCTAAGGTACACTGCAGGCTTGCTGGAGTTTAAGCTTGATGAGGCGGGCAAAGCGCAGTCACTGCGTTTCGAAATGGGTGGTAGCCTGTCGCAGGCAACTCGCGAATGACCGAGGCTAGTTTGGTTCTGTGTTGGATGACTTTGGTAAAGGCCAAGAAGCGACGTTGGCTCGCTGGGCCCAGCTTTCGTACAGCTTAGCCATTTGCTGTACTTTCTCGGGATATTTGGAGGCCAAATCGTTGGCTTCGACCCTGTCTTTCGAGATGTCGTATAGTTCCCAGGGTTTATTGTGTTTGGCGACCAGTTTCCAATCCCCTTGCCTTAGTGCCCGATTTCCTTCGTGCTCCCAATAGATCGCTTCTCGCTCGACAAGTTGGTTCGCAAAGGTGGGTTTCAGGCTGACCCCTTCTAGCGGTGTCGCATCATTTGGATAGGTAGCACCGGAGATATCGACCAAGGTAGCTGCGATGTCGATCAGGTGGCTGGGCTGGTGGCACCATTTTCCAGCCGACGAAATCCCAGCGGGCCAATGAACAATCAGCGGGCTGCTGATTCCACCTTCGTGCACCCAGTGCTTGTACTCTCGCAGGGGAGTGTTCGAGACGTTGGCCCAGTTTTCGCCGTAGGCGATATAAGTATCGGCAGGACCTGGGAAGGCTTGTTTGCCCATGCGGACGGGGAAACCGTCGCGGGTTTGGGCAGGCACACTACCGCTTTTGGCAAAATCCCCTGGTTTCATTGGGGGGAAGGTCCCCGCAGGTGGTCGAGGAATGTTTGGATGTTCTTGGTTTCCGGTTCGCCCCATGGCTTCGGCGCACCCTCCGTTGTCTTGCATGTAGCAGATCAGGGTGTTATCGAGGACCTTTTGCCGCTTGAGCTCCTCGACAATCCTTCCGATTCCTTGGTCCATGCGGTCCACCATAGCCGCATAGACCTCCATGCAAGCAGCTTCCCAGCGTTTGTCCTGGATTGCCTCCCAATCTCCTACCGACTTTGTTAACGGCAAGTCGGCAGGAAACAGACCCAATTCGATGGCTTTGGAGTGTCGAGCTTGGCGGATGGAATGATATCCGACATCGTACTTTCCATGGTACCGTGCGATGTCTTCTGGGAGCGCATGCATCGGCCAATGCGCGGCCGTGTAAGCCACATAGAGAAAGAATGGTTGATCAGGATGGTGCTGACGATGTTCCTGGATGGATTTCGAAGCGTGATCGGTGATCGCGTCGGTGTAGTAATAAGTTTGGGGTTGGTAGTCTGGGTCTGCGTAGGGTGATATTTGCGTATTGTCTTTGGTCAAGGAGGATGGATCGAAGAAACTGCCGGCGCCGTGAATGGTACCGTAGTAGCGATCAAAGCCACGTTGAAGCGGCCAGTTGTATTTAGGCCCATCAGGGGATGCGTGCCGTGTAACGTGCCACTTACCGACGGCGTAATTGCGATATCCCTTGGGCCTAAGGACTTCTGCGATGGTCCTGCACGAGTCGTTGAGGTTCCCTTGGTAGCCTGGCAGTGGTTTCTTATCCATCATGTGACCGACTCCAGCTTGGTGGGGATATAAGCCCGTAAGAAGGCTTGCTCTGGTCGGGCAACAGCGCGCGGTGTTGTAGAACTGAGAGAATCGAATCCCATTTCGAGCCAAAGCATCGAGGTTCTCGGTCCTGATTTCGCCGCCGTAGCATCCAAGATCCGAAATGCCCATGTCGTCGCTGAGGATCACCACAAAATTGGTGGCCTGCTTTTGGGAGGCTATCGACTGGTTCTGGGCACATAGATACTCACAGGAAAACCCAATGCCCAGGATGAAAACCAAGGAGCCCCAGAAAACAAGTCGAACGCATGGTGGCAGCGCAAAGTACATCGTCTTAGAAATCTCGGTTTTTATGAAGACAAAACAGAAATCGAATCGAGTGTTGGAAGGTGCATTAGGGTAGCCGTTGAACGGTCTGGTTGCAATCTGGCAGTCTCTTAGGGTTTGGAATCACCGTTTATCCCGTGGAGTTTGCAGCATGCATCGGTTATCATAAGGGCCGAAGAAAACTCGATCACCACCTTGTACCTTTCAAGCACCTGCGGTTCATCATCATGGCAAAGAAAAAGAAATCAACTTCCAAGAAATCACCTGTTTCGAGCAAAGGGCGGATCGTCATGAGGACCGGCGAGGCGCTTGTGGAGTCCGCGGAAGCTTGGTCGGCTGCCGAGCCTGAAGTTGTCATCGGAGAGTTGGATGGTCCCGTCGGTTATTCCATTGCTAACATGATCGGGAATCAGACCAAAGGGCACTCGAAGATCTATGCCATTTTGAATTGTGACGTCCAAGTTCGTCCTGTGACGGTGATGGTCAGCAAAGTCACGGTCAATAACGAAAAATATACCAACATTTTGATGGGAACCGTACAAGCAGCGATCGCCAATGGTGTGCTCGATGCGGTTCGAGAAGGCTATATCCCAAAAGCCAAAGCCAACGACTTAGGGATCATCATTTCGGTGTGGTTGGATCCATCGATCGTCACCGCGAAGTATGATCCTGAAGTTCTCTTCAAGACCAATCGTGAGGCGACCACCAAAGCGATCGCTAAAGCCATGAACTGCGAGCCATCGATCGATTGGCTGCTTAAAAACCAAGACAACGTTCAACACTTCTTCCATCAGTTAGCACTTGAAGGAAAGATCTAAGTTCAAATATCTGCGGTTGCTCGCGGTTGGGTAACTGCAATCGGACGCATAGCGCTAAGGAAATCTTTTGTATGAAAAAGAATGTATCGGGTCTAGTCTTTCTCTTGGCCTTGCAGTTTGCTCCTTTGCTGACTGGATCGAGCATTGCACTTGCGGATGTCAATCCGCAGCAGTTGGAGATCTTCCGTAAGGTCCAACCCTCAGATGAAGTTGCGGTTGCTCAAGCATCCAAGTTAGCGAAAGAGCTCTCGACACGCGGCGATTTGCAAAGCCTAACCGCGCTGCGTGCGATGAAGGGGGCTTCTTCGCTCGGAAAGAATTGGCTCTTGGGTTTGGCCAACGCAGCCCAGAATCGCCAGGCTGCCAGCAAGGCGGATTTGGAAGCCTTTCTCAAAGACCAAAATCAAGATCCTGAAGCCAGATACACCGTGTTTCGGTGGTTAGTCGAAGGGAATGTAGAAGCCCGCAAGCAATGGCTTGCGAGCATGACAGAGGATAGCAGCCCTGAAATCCGCTACGAGGCGATCGAGTTGGCTTTAGAGCCAACGGATCTTCCAGAAGCGAAATTACAACTATTGTTGGATTCAGCCAGGCAACCAGAACAAGTCACAGCGATCATTCAACGACTTGATAAGCTTGGGGTCAAAGTCGATCAAGCCAAGCATTTTGGTTTCCTAACGCAGTGGAAGTTTGTTGGGCCATTCGACAACGTGGGCAGCAATAAATTCGATATGGCTTATCCGGTCGAAGCGGATTTTGTTGCTGGCAAATTAGCCGATGGATACACGGGCAAGACAGGTGCGGTGAGTTGGGTTTCTGAGACGAGCAGCAGTTCCGAAGGATTGGTCGACTTGGCCAAACTCTTTAACAACGAAAAGGGCTGCATCGTCTATGGCGTTGCCGAAGTCAACAGCGCAAAAGAGGTAGCTTGCGAACTGAGGGTCGGGTGCATTAACGCTCAGAAACTGTGGGTTAATGGGGAGTTGGTTATTGCCAACGAAGTTTACCACACGGGGATGCAGGTCGATCAATACATCGCACCGATCAAGCTCAAAGCTGGCGTCAACAAGATACTCATCAAGGTTTGTCAGAACGAGCAGAAAGAGGCTTGGGCTCAGCGTTACATCTTCCAAGCCCGGATCTGCGATTCGACCGGCAAAGCAGTCCCACTGAACTAATCAACCCGATACATGATAAAGGATTCAATACCATGGCAAAACGATTCGCATTGACACGTTGGTTGATGATTGTGACTGCATCGCTGGTTGCAAACCCTGGCATGGGTGACGATTGGCCTCAGTTTCGGGGGCCCCATCTAGGCGGTATGTCCAGCAAATCCAAACTCCCGGACAAGTTTGATGGAGAGTCAGGCTCCAATATCGCTTGGAAGACCCCAATCCCTGGAAGGAGTGTCTCCGGAGCGATCGTATTGGGCGATCAAGTCATCACGACCACCAGCGATGGACTTGAGCAACGACGCATCCGGTTGCTCAGTTATGATGCCAAGTCGGGAAAGCTACGATGGGAGCAACAGCTCGTCGCACGCGGGCGACCTTATTGCCATCCAACCAGTGCCAATGCGGCACCGACCCCGGCAAGCGATGGCAAGCATGTCGTAGCTTTTTTCAGTTCCAACGATATCGCTTGTACGGATCTTCAAGGCAATTTGCTTTGGTATCGTTCCCTTGCGAGCGATTTCCCAAAGGCTGGTAACGACGTCGGAATGAGCGCATCTCCGGCGATCGTCGATGGAATCGTCGTGGTTCAAGTGGAGTGCCAAGGTGACTCGTTTGCTTTGGGGATGAGCGTTGCCGATGGCACGACCGCTTGGAAGCAAGAGCGTCCCCGGAAGGCCAATTGGGCGTCCCCAACTCCGGTGATACTACCTAGCGGAAAATCGGCGGTTGTGATGCAGTCGAGCGAAAATTTGGTCGCTGTGAACCCAGCCGATGGCAAAGAATTGTGGAAGATTGACATGGGATGTTCGACAACTCCATCGTCGACCGTTGCCAACGGTCGACTGATTGTGCCCTCTGGCGGCTTGACCGCTTTAGATTTATCCAGCGCAGGAGCACCTAGCAAATTGTGGTTCGAGAACAAACTCAACACCACGGCTTGCTCACCCTTGGTCGACAACGACAAAGTTTACATAGTCAATCGCACGATTTTGGTATGCGGCGACTTGTTTACAGGTAAAGTCCTTTGGCAACTGCGCATTCCAGATGCGAATCAGATTTGGTCATCCCCGGTGATTTCCGGAAATCGCCTGTATTTGTTCTCGATGGATGGAAGTTGCGCTGTGGTTTCCCTCGAAGCAGAAGAAGGAAAGATCGAGTCGATTAATAAGCTTGAAGACGAAGTCCTGGGCTCGCCGGCTATCGCTGGAAATGCCATGTATGTTCGGGGCGCAAAAAACCTGTGGAAGATTGAGGCCAAGTAAGTTTGAGTTCTCACAGCGATTCAAAACCTTGGGCTGTATCGGTTCCCCAAGTTGATTCATCGATTGTTGGCCACATACGCGTACCAGGTTCCAAGAGTTTAACCAACCGCGCGATCATTTGCGCGGCGATGGCTCGTGGTCGTTCGAGCTTGTCCGGAGTGCTCGAGAGCGAGGACACGACTGTTATGGTCGACGCTTGGCGCAAACTAGGACTGAGAATCGATTGGGACCAAGATCGATGCGAGCTGAGAATCGAAGGTTGTGCAGGCCAACCTCCGGTTCAGCATGGCGATCTGTTCGTCGCCAACAGCGGTACTTCGATCCGATTTCTGACCGCAGCACTGGCGGCGACCCACGGTCGCTACTTGCTCGATGGTGTTCCTCGGATGCGCCAGAGACCTATCGGTGATTTGATTCGTGGACTTCGAGCTTGGGGTGCTAGTCTAAAGAGTCAAAATGACGATCACCCCGAGTGTCCTCCGGTGCTTTTGGATGCCCGGGGACTAGCCGGTGGGTTGGCCACCGTTAGGGGGGACGTCTCAAGCCAATTTCTCAGTGGCATGCTGATGGCTGCTCCCTACTGCCGACAGGATGTTCAAATCGCCGTCGAGGGGCAGCTGGTTTCGAAGCCTTATGTCGATATGACTCTTTCGGTCATGAAGGACTTTGGAGTTTCGTGCACAACAACGGGAGGACCTCAGGTGCAGTATTGCATCGATGCCCCGACTGCGTACCGAGCTTGCCATTACAGCATCGAGCCGGACGCTTCTGCGGCAAGTTACTTTTGGGCTGCGGCAGCGATAACCGGGGGCAGAGTCCGTGTGGAAGGGTTGGGGCTTGACGCGCTGCAAGGGGACGTCGGGTTTGTCAAGGTTCTCGAGCAGATGGGTTCGCAGGTCGTTACCGGCTGCAGTCAAGACGGTCAGCCATGGATTGAAGTCTCTGGCCGTGCTCAGCGCGGCATCGATATCAGTATGTCCGATATCAGCGATACGGTGCAGACGTTGGCTGCTGTTGCCCTGTTTGCCAATAGCCCGACTCGAGTGCGGGGGGTGGCCCATAACCGACATAAAGAGACCGATCGGATAGGAGATCTTATCACAGAGATACGCCGACTAGGCGGTGAGGCTCAAGAGCACGAGGATGGATTGACGATTTACCCAAGGAAGCTTCGAGGGTGTGAAATCGAAACCTACCGCGATCACCGAATGGCGATGAGTTTTTCATTAGTAGCCATGATGATTCCAGGTTGTTTGGTATTGGATCCGCGATGCACAGAAAAGACCTATCCCAATTATTTTGAGGATTTGGGTAGAATGATCGGCAGACCTCCGGAATACTTGCGTGCTCGTTAGAGCGTGCTTTCGCTAACGAAGCCTTGAATGAATGACTACCTCTATCGCACAACAGGATGTTTCGATCAAGGAGTCGGTGTTTCAGCGTTGTTTGAACATCGACTGTGGGGCGACTTACGGTGTTTCCGAGGTTCGCACCAAATGCAGCAACTGCGGAGATTTGCTGGATGTGGCTTATGATTGGTCCAGATTGGAGCCTCCTCGAAAGTTAACGGAGTTGGAGTCCCACTGGTCCAAGCGGCATGAGCCACTTCGATTTAGTGGCGTTTGGCGGTTCCATGAATTGCTTCCTTTTGCTCCTGCCCATCGGGTGATCACCGTTGGCGAGGGTCAAACGCTCTTGCAGCAAGCCGACTTTGTCTCTCGCTATGTCGGTTTACGACCTGGCCAATTGTATTTGCAATACGAAGGAATGAACCCTTCGGGATCCTTCAAAGACAATGGCATGTGTGCGGCTTTCACGCATGCATGCATGGTTGGGGCCAAACGGGCGGCATGTGCGTCGACGGGAAACACCAGCGCATCGCTTGCGATGTACTGCGCGGTGACTCAGTTGATGAAGGCGATTATATTTATCGGTTCGGGCAAGATTTCTTATGGGAAACTTTCCCAGGCCCTCGAGTATGGAGCACTGACGGTTCAAATCGCGGGCGACTTTGACGATGCGATGGCACGCGTTCAGGAGATTTCCAAAGAGCTGGGGATCTACCTTGTCAATAGCGTAAACCCGTTCCGGCTCGAAGGGCAAAAGACCGTTATGTTTCGAGTCCTTGAGGCCTTGAGATGGGAAGTCCCCGATTGGATTGTGGTTCCGGGTGGAAATCTCGGCAACAGCAGCGC
>JAGWZB010000587.1 GCA_018969045.1 Planctomycetota bacterium
GCTAGCTCCCAATAGATTTCGGGTTGCCAACTCGATATCAGAGCTTCGCATGAGCGACTCGCCCACAAGCATTGCATCGATCTTGTTCCCCTCTAAGTAGACGGCATCGGTTCGGGATGCGATCCCGCTCTCTGCAACTAGCGTGACATGCTCTGGTATTTGTGCTCGCATGCGAACGACATGCCCGAGGTCGACTTCGAAGGTATTCAAATCGCGGTTGTTGACGCCTACCAACGACGCTTTGGAATCCAAAACGGAACTTAGTCTTTCGGCGTGATGAAACTCCACCAGCGCGGTCATCTGAAGTCTGTTTGCTAGTTCCAAAAGATCCAAGAGCATGGCATGTGTAAGGCATTCAGCAATCAGCAAAACGGCATCGGCACCTGCAGCCCGCGCCTCCCAAACTTGGTACGGATCGATGATAAAATCCTTTCGCAAGATCGGGATCGAAACATGCTTTCGAACTTGGGTCAGATAGTCCAGGTGCCCTTGGAAAAAGTGCACATCGGTCAGGACGCTTAGTGCCGCCGCACCGCCGCGCTGGTAGGCTTGAGCGATGGCAACCGGGTCGAAATCCTGGCGGATCACCCCTTTAGATGGACTGGCTCTTTTGACTTCAGCGATAAGCCGAATCTGGGAATGTCCTCGCAGTGCGCCCAGGAAGTCTCGAGGTTCGGGGGCGCCTTGGCAAGCCCCCTTGAGTTGCTCAAGATTGCGGTGCGTCTTGGCCTCTTGGACTTCCTGATGCTTCTTAAGAACAATTTTCTCCAGGATCGAGTTCATGCAGACACCAAATCAGAGTCAAAGACCCTTACTTGTTTCCAATTGGGCTTTTGCTCTTCGATAAACTGCAAGTGACGGGGTTGGGTTTGATATTCGTCGTGGGCCTGACGGCTTTCAAATACAATGTTTAGAACCACGTCGTAACCATGATCGTTTACGGGACGTGCCAGATCGCGATTGAGGGTACCTACGGAAAAATAAACGGTGCCTGGATGACCATCGAGGTACTTGTGGCAAGCCGACAGCAGCTCCTGGACTTTGACCGGCGAAGCGTCATGGAGGGTAAAGTAAACCATGTGAGACAATTGCTGATTCGAAGCTGTCATTGTTGCTCTGACCGTCAAAATAGAGGAAAATGCCAAGGTGGCGGTATTGAAGGAACGTAGGATAAAGAATTTTCCGAAAAAGTGATAGAACCCCATGAATCGACGATTCTTTCTTGCAACATCTTCCCTGGGTGCCGCGCAACTGTGTCTTAACTCCCAAGGGAATGCTTCCAGGGCCCAGGATGGATTGACTCCAACGAAAAATTCAGGGGCCAATTCCCAGGAATCCCAGCCCAGGGAATCCAAGACCCAAGTTTCCTCGGCTACCTCTACGGTCTTCCAAGGAGAAAGCTTGGACGATTGGATGACTCTCGATGGTGGTCCAGTCAGAATCGGTTGGCAAGCCAAGGAAGGAGAGATTTTTTTGAAACGCTCGCTGATCAAAGCAGGCCATATCGTCACCAAAAAGGAGTTCGGTGACTTTGAACTGGCTTTCGAGTGGAAGATCGCCAAAG
>JAGWZB010000170.1 GCA_018969045.1 Planctomycetota bacterium
CGCGACCAAATCGGTCGGGTTGTAAACGCAAAGCGTCATGAAGTGTATTTCACCAGCGGAGCGACCGAGAGCAACAACCTTGCGATTTTGGGGCTGGCCGAACATGGACGAAATACAGGCAAGATGCATATCGTCAGCTCGGCCATCGAGCACAAAGCGGTGCTTGAACCATTGCAACGCCTGCAGAGCATGGGTTTTGAAGTCAGCCTGATCGAGCCACAAAGGGACGGTTGCGTATCGAGCCAAAAGATGATCGATTCCATACGGACCGACACGTTGCTTGTGAGCTTGATGCATGTGAACAATGAAACAGGCATGATCCAGCCCATCGACCAAGTGGCCCAAGGGGCACTTGATCGAGATGTTTGGATGCATGTCGATGCGGCTCAAGGTTTCGGCAGAGACATCCAGCGACTTCAGCATCCCGGGATCGGTTCGATCAGCATCAGTGGGCACAAGATCTTTGGCCCACAGGGGATCGGGGCACTGATGGTACGAAGGAATCGGGAGCGATGCCCTACCCTATCGCCGATCCTCTTTGGTGGTGGTCAGGAGTTGGGTTTGCGATCCGGGACACTTGCGGTCCCATTGATTGTGGGTTTTGGTATGGCCGCAGAAATCGCACTTAGCGAAAATTCCCAAAGAGAGCAGTCCTGCAAGCAGATCGGAGCGATCGTCCAAGCTTGGGCGCAGTCGCTAGGAGCGACGATCCATGGTCAATCTGAGAATCGGCTGGATCATGTCCTGAATCTATCGATCCCTGGTTGGGATGCCGACGATTTGCTTGAATCGGTCAAAGACTACGTCTCGATATCCGACGGTGCGGCTTGCACGAGCGTGTGTGCTACGGCAAGCCATGTGCTAGCTGCGATGGGGATCCCAGAGCCCCAGTTAAGCTCTGCGGTGCGACTCTCATGGTGCCACTTGACCGATCTTCAGGCGCTGACCGCCGCGCTGGCGGCCGTCAGCAAAATCATAAGGGATCGGACGGATCGGACTTAGCGTCTTTGACGACGGATCCACCAACCGACAGCGACCGTTCCCAGGAGTGCGATGCTACTTGGTTCAGGAACGGCGGAGAATTCGATTCGGTCCATTGCAAAATACGCCGGAGTGTTCATTCCGAACTGTCCATTGTCACTGGATGTCAGTGCGAATTTCAGCGAATCGATGGCTCCTAGGTTCGAGAGATTCACGCGGGTCCATTGGTCGACGATATAGTCTTGAGCGTTGTTTTCAAAACGAAAATCGGCCAAGAAAAAATCGACCGTGCCTGTGGTCACGTTGTTGCGGAACCCTTGGATCTGGAGTTTGAAAAAATCGGGGTCGTTGCCCGAGTCTCCGCCGAACTTTTTCGAGAATTGGTCTCCTTGCAGCATCGAGTAATAGGTGTAGGCCGTATTGGTGATGTCGATCGATGCGAGTTGGACTTGGGCTCCAAAGGTGACCACGGCATCACCAGAAAATGAGTTGTAGACGACGGCGTAGTGCTCTGAGCCGCCGGATCCAAGTCCTGGTCGGGCGGCGTATTGGTTCTGAAACCCGGCGACAGTTCCGGCGTTGACTCGCGAGTAAGAGAAACCGGACCAGTAGCTGTAATTGTATTGGCTGTCAAAGGTGTACGCGTTTGAGAAGTGGACCCCTGAATTGGACCAACCTTGGGTGTTGCTGGTGTTATTGCCCAGATCGCCGTTGTAGTACTGTCCGCTGGAGCCTTGGGAGTAAAGCGAGTTGCCTTCGAAGCCTACGATGTCGGCAGTTGCAACCCAGCTATGGAAGAGCGATGCGAAAAGTGCGCAGCCGATCAGCAGCGCACGGCGTGGTGGATAAGCCAGTGCCATGGCAAAAACCTTCTGGATATAAGTGGTATGGTCACCGAAGCCGCCTTAGACACGGAAGGCAATTGGCTACGATTTCGCATGGTAGGTCTTCTGACTTGCCGTCTTCCAGATCCTCGATGCCTTCTCAGCGCTTGAGCACTTAAGCTCTTTGGGTCATCGCTTCGTGCGATCAACCCTGCCAATGGCATTCTTCAATTTGAAGAACATCAATAGAAGGAGGATTTGGTGCTGCGGAATTGTTGGTTCTGCAGCGACGACTCACAGCGGCCGGACCGTCTCGGGTTTTCACCGAAGTTCCCTGTTGTCCTGTTGCTTGGGTTCGCAACAAGTCACCATGCGCGTTGTTCGTTGGAGGGTTACATTACTCTAAAAAGTTGATGCGTCAACTCCATAGGCGATGGAAAGTTCAGGGCATCGGAACTGCAACACCAGCGAATCTGCAGGGTGAAACTAAGGAATCTGGGCTGGTTCTGGCTGCAAGTCGACTTGGACTCGCACCGAGTCAAAGACCAAGGCGGCCAATTGCTCGATCTGACGCCAACGTTGGATAGCCCGTTGGGTTTCTTTTTGCTTGGCAGAAAACATGCGAGCCAACTGAATGGGGCTGGGTTGGCCGGGTTTTGTGGAACCTGAGGCAGTCAGTTTCCATTGGTCGGCACTTTGTTGGAGCCATTGGTTGTACTGAGCGAGTCGTTCCAGGACGAAGGCTGGTTCTTTGGGCCCAAGGCTTACCGGGGGTCCTGAGGGTGCCGAGGGGATTTGGACCAAGGTGCTGACTTGCCATTTGGGTCCTGGTTTGCTTTGGAGGGTTAAGATCAATTCGGTTTCCGACTCGTCCATGCCGATTCTCCAGGATCCGCTGGATTCTCCGACGAGTTCCTGGGTCTTTGGTCCAAGTACATGCAGTTTGTCATCGAGATCCTTGTCTAGCTCGAGGGTAAAGATTCCTTTGGCTTTCTTGGCGGAGAACCCTCTTGCGACCCGAAACTCCCGTTTTTGGGTGGCTTGGGATATCACCAGCGTCGATTCCTCGGAATCGGCTTTTGCTTCTTGGATGTTTACTGGTTCGAGTGGTTTTTGCTCCGGGGCCGGCAGTTCCTCGGCAGGGTCTTGGGTGCTTGCTAAGCGAATATTTACATCAAGGGAATTTTGCACCACAGTCGCGATGCTCTCGGCTTGGGGATCGAAGTCAGTGGGTGGTGCTTCGAAACGATCGAGTTCGGTCCGAAAGATTGGCGGTTCTGCTGGGTTTTCTGCTGGGGTTTCTGGCGGGGTTGTTGGCTCGGAGGCGATCTGCGCCAAGGTGGTCGGTTGGATCGATTGGGGTGGGGTATCGGGAGCAGGTGCTAAGGTGGAACCCGTTTGGCCCAGGATCAAGCCCATAGCAAGTCCAATTGGTAGGATTGCAAGTCCAAGGCCGAGCCAAATCTTGGTGGAAAGTCCTTTTGTTTTTCGTTCGTTTTTGGTGACAGTGGGGATAATTGAAACGAGTTTGCTAGGTGCTGGGGGGATGCTGCACTCTGAGGGTTCAAGTTCACGGACTTGGAACTGGCCTAAGGGGATTAAGAGCCCTGATTTGGAAACTAGCAGTTGGTGAGCCATCCCCCGGATGGAGTCCTCGATGTCGGAGTCTTCTGAGATGAGGTTCCACTCTTTGAGTTGTTTTTTCCAGTCACGAAGAACCATGGCGGGGGGGAGTCCTAGGCGATCAAGAACGCAGTCAAGCAGTTCCCAGTGTGCAGCAGAAGGAGAGTTCGTCAGGGCTGAGATATGCCAAGCAATCCAGGGGGATTGGTCAGGATCGGAGGGTTGGACTAGGTCAATGGGGATCGGTTTGCAGAAACACGCAAGTTCTTGGGAATCCTTGGCATTGAGAATTCTGTGCAAAATCCTGGTCGAATTCTCCGAGAGCCAGACCGCAAGCCCTCTGGGAGGGGTTTGGGGCACGGCCGCAGAATTTGGGAAAACTAGCCAGGTATCTTTGGGCGAGCTATCTTTGGCAATAGATGGATTGGAATCCGGGGCCTCAAGCGTAGCGACGATGGTCCATTGGGGCCAGATCCCCCTGAGTATTGCCTCAGGGGGCCCAGACAAGACCTTGATCTGCCAACCCTCGTTGGTCCAGCTCTGACTTGGACAGCTCTTGGATGGCAAATTGCCCGAGGGGTTGTTCTGCGATTGAAGCCATCGTTCTAGTGCGATTGGAAAAGAATTCATATCGGTTTTGTGCGGCTTGGGTAAGCTCTTCGGTAATTGACGGTTTTTCCATGCAGGCTTAAACTTTGCGGCTTACGGTACAGGTGTGTTTTGCGGCGGTAGGAAGCCGCAGGACGCATTCGTTTTAGCACTACTTTCTGGAGCCTATCGGTCCAACTATGGCAAACAAACTCATCTATTTCTTTGGCAAATCCAAAACCGACGGCAGCGGGGACATGAAGGCCCTGTTGGGGGGCAAGGGTGCCAACCTAGCTCAGATGACCAAGATTGGACTGCCGGTTCCCTCGGGGTTTACGATTACGACCGAAGTTTGCGTCAACTATTACAAGAACGGTCGCAAGTATCCACCTGAGCTTGCCAGCGAACTGGAGAAGGCCGTTAAGTGGCTTGAGAAAGAGACCGGTAAAAAGTTTGGGGATATCAAGAATCCTTTGTTGGTTTCGGTCCGTTCGGGAGCTCGGGATTCCATGCCCGGTATGATGGACACTATTTTGAACTTGGGCCTCAATGACGCTGCCACCGAAGGGTTGGCTAATGCGACGAAGAACCCTCGTTTTGCTTGGGACTCCTATCGCCGATTCATCCAAATGTATGGCGATGTGGTGATGGGTGTTCAGAAGAAGAACGAAAATGATCACGAGCCGTTCGAAGAAGTCATGGACGGGTTGAAGCATGAGGTCAAGGTCAAGGAAGACACGGATTTGACCGCTGAGCATCTTCAAGAGCTAGTTAAACGATACAAGAAGCTCATTAAGGAGCGAACTGGCAAGGCGTTTCCCAACGAGCCGATGAAGCAACTGGAAGGGGCTGTGCAAGCCGTGTTTGGTTCTTGGATGAACGAGCGGGCGATTCTTTATCGCCAAAAGTACCGCATTCCAGATGAGTGGGGCACAGCGGTGAACGTCCAAAGCATGGTGTTTGGAAACATGGGTGATGACTGCGCCACCGGTGTTGCCTTTACCCGCGACCCTGCCAACGGTGAAAACGTCTTCTACGGCGAATACTTGGTCAATGCCCAAGGTGAAGACGTCGTAGCTGGTGTGCGAACTCCACTGAAGATTTCCGATATGGCCAAGGACAAGATCCTCGGGGCAGCTTACAAGGAATTGGTCGAAGTTCGTAAGACCCTCGAAAGAAACTTTGGCGATGTTCAGGACTTCGAGTTCACCATCGAGAACAAGAAGCTTTACATGCTTCAAACGCGAAATGGCAAGCGAACCGCGTTGGCTTATGTCAAGATCGCTCATGACATGGTCAAGGAAAAGCTGATGACACCCGAGCATGCGATCAAGTCGGGGGATCCAGAGGCCCTCAATCAACTGCTCCAACCGATCTTCGACATCAAGGCTTATGACAAGGCCAAGAAGGACGGTCGTTTGATGGCTGTCGGTTTGCCTGCTGGTCCGGGTGCTGCTTCAGGCGCCGTGGTTTTCACGGCAGGGAAAGCCGAAGAGCTTGCTGCCAAGGGGCAGCACGTGGTATTGGCAAGGATCGAGACCAGTCCAGAGGATCTTCGAGGGATGATCGCCGCCGATGGGATTCTGACGGCGCGCGGTGGTGTATCGAGCCACGCGGCGTTGGTTGCCCGTCAGATGGGTAAGGTTTGCGTCGCAGGTGCGGGCGATATCGAGATCGATTACCACAAAGGCGTGCTTAAGTGCAAAGGGGTCACGCTCAAGGAAGGCGACCCGATCAGCATCAACGGCACGACGGGAGAAGTCTTCCACGGTAAGATCGACACGGCCGACAGTGAGCTCAAGCAAGTCTTGGTAGGCAAGACGCTCAAGCCCAAGGATTCGAAAGTGTTTCAGTACTACGACTTCATCATGAAGTTGGCCGATAAGTATCGAACGCTGGGGCTTCGCACCAACGCCGACCAACCCGATCAAGTTCTCAACGCTGTGGCGTTTGGGGCCGAAGGGATCGGTTTGTGCCGTACCGAGCACATGTTCTTTGAAGGGGATCGCATCATTGCCGTGCGGCAGATGATCTTGGCCAAGTCTGAGGATGCGCGCAAATCTGCGTTGGCAAAACTGCTGCCTTACCAGCAGAAGGATTTCGAGGGGATTTTCCGAGCCCTCGATGGTCTGCCGGCTTGCGTCCGTTTGCTCGATCCGCCGTTGCACGAGTTCTTGCCCCAGTCGGACAACAAGAAGGGTCAAGAAGAGGTTGCCAAGCAGCTTGGAACGACCGTTGCAGAAGTGGCCAAGATGGTCAATGAACTGCATGAGTTCAACCCCATGCTCGGTTTCCGGGGATGTCGATTGGGTATCATTCGGCCCGAGATCACCGAGATGCAAGCTCGGGCGATTTTCCAAGCAGCGGTGACCGTTCTGAAAGAGGGAGTTAAGGTCAAGCCTGAGGTGATGGTGCCTTTGGTCGGGTTCAAACGAGAGCTCGATTTGCAAGTCGAGATCGTTCATCGCGTGGCTGCTGAAGTCATGAAGGCTAGCGGCAAGAAGTTCGCTTACAGCGTTGGTACGATGATCGAAGTGCCCCGTGGAGCGATCACAGCCGATGAGATTGCAGAGACCGCCGAGTTCTTCTCGTTCGGTACCAACGACTTGACTCAGACGGCTCTTGGAATGAGCCGTGACGACTCGGGTTCCTTCTTGCCAGCTTACCAGGGTCTCGAGATCATCAAGGCCAATCCGTTTGCTTCGATCGATCGAGGTGGGGTTGGACAGTTGATGAAGATCGGAGTTGAAAAAGGTCGATCGACTCGCAACGATTTGAAGATTGGCATTTGCGGTGAGCATGGTGGCGATCCAAGCTCAGTAGAGTTCTGCCACATGATCGGATTGAACTACGTCAGTTGCAGTCCATTCCGAGTGCCAATCGCTCGATTGGCGGCAGCTCAAGCGGCCTTGCGACATCCGGCAAACGCACCGACGGCCAAGGTGATCAAGGACGCTAAGGCAGCCAAGGGCGCGACGAAATCCAAAACCGTTTCGAAGCGCTAATAAAGAAGCACTAATTCATGAGTGCTCTCTGTTGAACGATCAGACGGATCTGACCGATCCGTCTGATCTGTCTGATCCCAACTGAAAGCTAAAAATGAAAACACCTAAGGATTATCCAGCTCCATCGGTTCCACCTGCGGAGCTGCTAGGTGCGTTGCAGTGGCGGTATGCGGTCAAGCGATTTGATCCCGATCGGAAGATCGGGCCGGAGGTTTGGTCTGCGATCGAGGAGAGTTTGGTGCTTACGCCTAGCAGTTTTGGACTGCAGCCATGGCGGTTTATCGTCGTGACCGACGCGGAGCTCAAAGCTCAGTTGCCCGCGGTGTCGTGGGGACAGCAGCAGCCCAAAGACTGCTCGCACTTGGTGGTGATTGCGACACTCAGGTCGATGGACTCTGAGTATGTCGATCGGTTTTTGCAGAGCGTGTCTGAGACTCGCAAAGTACCGATCGATAGTTTGGCGAATTATCGGAAAGTGATTCTTGGGTTTTTGCAAAACAGCGCGGATCGTATTTCTGAGTGGGCGACGCAGCAAGGTTACATCGCACTTGGCCAGCTCATGGCCACGGCGGCTTATTTGGGGATCGATGCATGTCCGATGGAAGGTATCGAGCCGGGCAAATATGATCGGCTTTTGGGTCTAGAGCATGGAGACTATGCCACGAGAGTTGCTTGTGCGATGGGTTATCGGCACTCGGCTGATGGTTATGCGTCTAATCTCAAAGTGCGATTTCCGATGGATGTTAGCATTCGGAGATTTTGATCCTTGTCATTGGTCCAGTGATCCAAGTTCCAATTGCAATAAGCAATTGAATTCCTTTGCGAAATTCATCGAAACCCGAGCATGCACTGCCCCTTGTTTGTCGTAAAACCGCTGGGTTCCTTCCAGGGTAAATACACCCTCATGCCATATGTTTGGGTGGATATACAGACCACAGGACCCGTCGAACCAGAACCCGACGAATTCGCTCGGTTTGCGATCATCACCGGGCAAGGCCAAAGGCACTACGAAGGGTTTATGGTCTAATGGGTAGAACAATTGACCGCCATCGGGGTGGTAGTTGCAATGCCAAAGCAAAATTTGTTTTGCTAGTTGTTGGTGACCTGTTTTTGCTGATTCGGGCCGTCGAGCATACCCCAGAATGTAACTTCCCCCTACGGCTTGATTGACCCCGTAGAGGATGTCCCCATCCCATCGGCTTTCGAAAACTCCTTGTTTGGTTCCGCCCTCATTTCCCGAGTCCAAATCCACAGGTCTCCAGCCGCTAGCAGGCCAACGAACAATCTCGATGGGAAACAACTCGGGATCCTGCGTGACGATGCAACCGTATCCTTGTAAGTTCTCATGAGTTGCTTTCACGAGAGGGATTTTTTCGAAGGATAAATTCGGTGCAAGATCTGGATTCAGGTAGTCCATAAGCTATTTGATGAACAATACGGTGTCGCTGGTTTGATTCTCGGTTCAATCCGATAAGTCGCCTAAATAGAAGAGGCATGGAAGACTTGAATAGAATGTTGTTCCAAGGACAAGCCGGACCGGAGTGGATTCACAGGAACTTCATCAGGGCCCAGTCGCAGGGACTACAGATCTTCGGCATCGATCGACAGGGGTTCCATGACTTTGGTGTTGCGTTCGACGGCGATGACGACGGTTCGTTCGTCGACCCCATCGCGGCTGCGGGCTGTAGCGGGCAGGACTTGTCGGCGATCGGGGAAAGGTAGCCTTGCTGAGAACGTGCCATCGGCCAAGACTTTTACTGGCTCGGATCCGATCGAAACGTGGGCGTCTGGATGCGTGGTACCGAAGACTAGCAGTTCGGCTTCGACGTCAAAGTGAAACTGCCTGGGTTTGCGCAGCGAGCCTTCAGCACCGCTTCCGAATTGGGAGAGGACATCGAGTTCCATGGTGCGCTTGAGGCGATCCTCGAAGACTTCGGCAAGCGCCCCTTTGTTGGTTTCCTCGCTGTATCCACCGCTTTGGGCGTAGATCTTCTCTGCATCTTTGGCAATGTCTGCCCAATGATCATCGAAAGAGTCTTTGCTACCAGGAACGGGTGTGGTTACTGAGTTGCTTCGTACTAGTTCGTAGAATCGACCGTTACCGGCTCGATAACCCATGATGACTTGGAATCGTGAAGGTGGATTATCGACATCGATGTACCAGTTTCTCACACCTCCGTGGATTTCAATTTCTCGGTAGACCGTTTCTGCGCTTTCGGTCGTGCCCACTTCGTCGAACTTCAGCAACCTCAGGACAGGTTTAACGCTGTGCCACTGATCGATCAGGGCTGCTTTGGCTCGGTCGATGGTCGTGCGAGAGATGTCCCAATGAGCGTGTAGCCAGAACGGGTCGCGCACCAACAGGACGATTCGGTCTTGTCCCTTGGCAACGGGTGGAATTGGGGTGCTTTGGGTTAGTTTTCTTGGGGGCGGAGTCTGAGCGAGGTCTTTCCTCTGTTCGATTTGCTGGTGGGCGGACCGAATCTTTTCGACGATCTTTGGATCCGTGTTGGTCTTGGGAGGGATCGGCAGCGGGATTTTTTTGGGGATGATGATATCGTCGGGCTGGATCCTAATTGGAGTTTTTGCAGTTGGCTCGCTGGTAGCCTCCGGCAACTTGGTCTTGGCTGCAGATTTCAGAGGCGTTTTTTCAGCAGGTGGCTTTTTGCTCGACGAAGACTTCATCGGGATCGACTTCGCCGTCACGGTCTTTTTCTCTAGTTTTTGCTCCTCTGTTTTTTTTGCCCCTAATGTTTTTGCCCCTAATGTTTTTGCCGCCTGGTGTTTGCCTGGGTTTTTTGGGGA
>JAGWZB010000171.1 GCA_018969045.1 Planctomycetota bacterium
GGCCCCAGATCCCGCAATCGCCTGGTCACTTCCTGCAACGTCTTGCCGGTGTCGAAAATATCGTCGATCAGCAATACATCGCGGTCTTGGATGTCCAGCCGCTCTAACTCTTCGACATGCAATTCCCCTGAAGTAATTCCTCCACGGTAGGAAGTAGCGCGAATCAAACTGATCCTCAGCGGCATTTCCAAGCAACGGATCAGATCGGCTAGCATCACCAAACTTCCGGTCATGATCGCGACGACGGTGATCGGACCCTGCCCATACTCCCGATTGAGCTTCTCACCCAACTGGGCAATCCCTTGGCGAATCTGAGGTTGATCGATCAAGACTTTCATAAAGCAACTTTCAAGCGACAAGACTTCACGTACATGAATTGCTAACGGATGATCCACAGTTGCTCGTAAGTTCGCATCAGGAGCATGTCCTTGGAGGCGACCAAAGTTGCTCGAACGGTCGCTTCTGTACTGATGGTCGCCAGCTCCTGAAACGTATCGCCTGCTGCCAAGATCGTCACATTCCCAGTATCCGAGACGTTCACTAGGCGGTTGCCTACCAGAATGGGTGACGAGAAGAAATTTCCACCAACCCTTTGGCTCCAAAGGACTTGGCCATCCTGCGTATTTACGCAAGAGACGATCCCGGCGTCGGACCAAAGAAACAAGAGGTTCCCCAAAGCCACGGGGGTAGGCACATAGGGTGCAGCTCTCTGGATTCGAAATCGCTCCTTGCGGCCCTCCATGTCGTAGGCTACGAGCATGTTGTCTCGTCCGCCACCCGAACCGTGGGAAGCGATGGCCAGAGGGCCGACCAAAAGAGTCGAGCTGCAAACGCGCTGCTTAAAACAATCGTGGTTCCAACGCATCTGACCAGTGCTTGGGTCCATCCCGAAAATCCCCAAGGCTGTTGTGGCGCAGACCAACTCCTTGGTCCCATCACTGAGCGTTCGAACGCTCGGAAGCCCATAGCAAACCCGCTTAGTAGGAAGCTTGCGATCCCATAAAGTTTCCCCCGTCTTTGCATCCAACGCCAGCATCCGATCCTGACCCGGATCGACTCCCGGTTCAAGCTCCTCGGCGTCCTGGCTATCAAGCAGAAAGAGCTTGCCGTCCAATAGCATCGGCGAAGTAGCAAATCCATGCTGGGAAACGTAACGGCCAAAGTCCCGAGTCCATCGCTCTTGTCCGTCGTGGCCAAGGTGTTTGACATACACGTGCTCGGGCTCGCCCCAAGCAACATAGATCCCGTTTTCATCCACCGCAGGCGTCGAAGACGCATACGTGGTAAACTGATGCAACTTGTGCTTAGCAGAAGAATATGGCTTGTTCCAAAGAACCTTGTTGTTGACCAAATCCACTGCGATCACATAGCGAGTCGCATCGGTCGCACTGGCCGACAACAAATAAGCCCTTGAACCTGTGGATGAGTCGTTCCAAACCACAGGAGATCCATTACCTATCCCAGGTAGATCAAGCTTGGTGATCGACTCGTCTTTCCATGGCAAAGACACTGTGCAATGCTCGTACGATCCCAACCCTTGGTTGCCTCGAAATCGGTTGGCTGAAGACTCCTGGGCAAGAGCGATCGTCGCTCCAAGGCCTAAAAGGCACCCAAGAGCGATCGAACGAATGATACAAAGCATGGCAGTGGCCTTTTAAGAAATGCAATCAACCTTGTGGGAACATGCGAACGCCTACCGATAGCAGGATGTTCGCATAGCGTTGGGTATCGGCGGTTTGCACCGTCAGAACATGGTCTTCGGTAGCCACCGCCGAATAAAACTTCCACTTGTCGACGGGCTCAAGCTCCAGTTCCAAGCCTGCATCGCGAATCGTCTTTCGATATTCAGTCCACACCGGAGGATCGGACTCCAGGGCATAAGGCCCAGATTTTTCCGTTTCCATCGTGCGAATCGCTTCCACCGGTATCGCCGAAAGGATCGCTTGAAGAACTTGATTGCAAGTGACCAATCCTGGCATGAGATTCAAACTCACCACTTCAGAGCGAGGTCCACGCTTGCTCGAAGCTGGATAATTGCCGTCGGCTATGAGAATCGTCGCATGATGGCCGGCTTGTGCCAAAATACGGAGCATGTCAGGATGAATCAGTTGGCTATGAAGCATAGATTGAAATCGTTGGAAAAATAAAAAGCATACGGGACGAGCTGGAAAAACAACTTCGGTCCAGGTCCGTGCCTACTAAGTGTACTCGATCTGGGAACCTGAGGAAAACAAGGTCGAACTGGAATTTCAAAGACGCAAGCTATCAGAAAGCAACGCGGTGACTTAGCGACGATTGAATTGCTCGATGGCTTGGGCAAAGATGTCTCCATAGACCATCTCTCCCCCTTGGTGACCGACCAATGCGACCAAGAGCGCAAGCACCAGAGTTGCCGCTTTCCACCCTTTGCCTGGTCGTGTTCCATCGGGCTTGCCGGCTCGGTAAGCCATCCAGGCGACCACGAGGCTAGCCAGTGCCGTCAGGGTTCCAAGCCATCGATGGAAAAACTCGTTGGACTGGCGTTCATCTGCAGCGCTGGTGATCATCTCGTTCCATCCCGATAAGCCTCGAATTTCTGCAAAGGACCAGCCCATCAGGGCAGCAGCAAGACTCCCGAATGCACCCAAAACCAAACAACCATAAGCGAACCGAACGCACCCTTGTCCAAAGACCCATGAAAGTGCAATGGATAGCCCAGCAATCGAAAGCAGTGCGATCGGGAAATGCACCACCGCCGGATGAAAATACCCGATGGCAAGATACAGCCTTCGAGGCAGCGATGCATTCGCGCCCAACACAGCCGTCTCGACGCGATCGTCGCTCTGATCGATCCTATCTCCTTGAGGCCAATGGGCTCCTTCCTCGATCCAGAGTTTCAGCAACGCGAGTTTGGCTCTAGGCAATGGCCCATCGGGAGGCATGACCAAACTCTCAGCGTCTTCCGAGAATGGTTTAGCCGTGAGGTAATCGTTCCAAAGCGAGCTATCTGCAAGCGAGCCCGGTGCTATGTAACCCAAAAGGGCTTGGCGGTCGTTGATGTCCAATCCACCTTTGGGCTGCGGACCCTGATGGCATTGTAGACAGTGCTCCCTGAAGATCGGGGCGATGTCTTTGGTGAAGTCGACCCAAGCCGTTTTTTTGACTTCCGATGGGCTGGTCTCTTGGGCCGCAGGTTGAGCGAGCAACGGAGGTTGCTCTTGCGCGAAAACATTGGTCGTCCAGATCAAGCAAACCCCGATCAGAAGGGAGTTTGCCATGAGGTTTCTGGTGGATAAATGCAACATAGGGCTCAGTCGATTACGGGTAAACTCAATCGCTTTCAACGGGATCATACCAAGATCCGTTATTGGCTCTCGCGACGCTGCGCAAAAAGCCAATCGTAAAGCTCCGGGTTTGAATACGTTTTAGTCCAACTGTCATGTTGGGCCTCCGGGTATTCGGTGTACTTGATCGGTGATCCCACTCGTTGCAAGGCTTCGACCATCTCCTGGCTTCGACGAACCTTCACCACAGGGTCCTTGGCGCCGTGAAAACACCAAATAGGAAGCGACTTGAACTTGTCGACGGTCTTGGGATCCCCTCCACCGCAAATCGGAGCCGCCGCAGCGAAAAATCCTGGGTAGCGAGCAATAGCGTCCCAAGTTCCATAGCCGCCCATCGAAAGGCCTGTGATGTAGATCCGTGTCTTGTCCACACCCGCATTCTCGATCATCTCATCAATAAGTTCCTTGATGCTTTGCATCGCATCACTTGGTTCTTGCGGAAGTTCGCTGGAGTCCTTCGACCAATCGACCTCTGACCACTTCTTGTCCGATGGGCACTGAGGAATAACGACATACGCAGGATACTTGGCTCGCAACTGATCGTTGGCAAAATCATTGGCTCCATGGCGCAAGGTCGCCGCATTGTCGTCTCCCCGCTCACCGGCTCCATGCAAGAACAAAACAAGAGGGTACTTTTTGCCAAACTTGTAATCCAACGGCTTGATAAGCCGGTACTTCAATGGCTTGCCACTCTTGCCCACAAACTCCCTGGGTTCGTAGAACTTGGTCAATTCCTTACGAGCATTCGCAGCAGGATCCTGACCCATGACTTCCGATGGGATGCTAGCAAACCCAAATCCCAGAGCACTAAATCCGAAGGTAAACAACAGTGCGACAAGGCGACCTGGCTTCGTGGAAGCACAAGATAGTGTGTTTTGCATAGAGGTTTTCAAACAAGAGTGATCAAGACACCCATCAGATCGCTCGAGATGGGCCAAAGGGAGGGAGTTGCCGAAGGCTTCGTAACTCCCCCATTATATCCTAAATTGCTCCGCGTTGCGAATTTGGAAGGCCCCTTTTGGGTTGATGATCGAGTCCAGAGGCTTATACTTTCCTCAACTCATTTTCATAGAGATTCATGGATCCAGTCGGGTCGTATCCAATTTCGCTTGAGTCAATGTGACGCAGGTCACCAAGGAGCTGTCCTCGCTGGGATGCCAACCATAAAACAACTGCCAGTGAGCCTGGTCAATAAAATTGCAGCTGGAGAGGTGATCGAGCGGCCTGCGAGTGTCGTCAAGGAGATGCTTGAAAACAGCGTCGATGCTGGATCGACGATGATCGAAGTTTTGGTCGAAGGTGGTGGGACCGACTTGATCCGCATCAGCGACAATGGGTGCGGGATTGAACCTCAACAACTCGAGCTCGCATTAGCCCCGCATGCGACCAGCAAACTCGAGGACTCCGAAGACCTGTTCGATGTTCGCACGCTGGGTTTTCGAGGAGAAGCTCTCGCGTCGATCGCCGAAATCAGTCATCTGACCCTCCGCAGCCGTGTCGCCACAAGCGACAGCGGTTACGAACTTAAAGCCCAAGGATCCCAGCGAGAGCCGATCAAACCCTGCGCAATGGACATTGGTACAAGCATCGAAGTGCGACACCTGTTTTTCAACACTCCGGTGCGCCGGAAATTCATGAAGACCCCTTCGACCGAGATGGGCCATGTGGTCGAAGCCTTCACGCGCGTTGCGCTCGCATTCCCATCTGTGCACATGGTTTTGTCCAGCAACCAACGGATCCAATACGACCTGCCACCGACAAACCGTTGGGCCGATCGAATCCAAGCTTTCTTCGGTGACGAAATAGCCGATTCACTCATCTCTGTCGAGCATGAAGATGAAAAGGTCAAGGTACGTGGATACGTCACCGACCCGAGCGTCTCACGCAGCAATAACCGCATGCAATACCTCTTTTTAAACGGACGTTATATCCGCGATCGAGCTTTGCAACACGCCCTCTCCGAAGCCTATCGCGGCTTGCTGATGGTTGGCCGTATGCCAGTTTGTTTTTTGCAGATGGACATCGATCCAAAAACCGTCGATGTCAACGTGCATCCCACCAAGGTCGAAGTTCGTTTTGAAGACAGCGGAGCTATCTACAGCCGTTTGCTCAACACAATTCGCCATCGTTTTCTTACCTCAAACCTTGTTGCAAAAGCACGCGATGCCGGACTTGGTATCCCAACTAGCCCGACTCCCATAGAACCTACTTACAGCCCAGTAACTCCCCGGCCCACGCCCGAGAATTCAAACTCCTCTTTGATGGACTGGGCCCGATCGCAACAACAAGTTCCCGCTTTTCGTCCATTTCCACAGTCGGGTTTTCAGAACGATCCATTTCGAAACGCGCCGGCCAGCACCCTCAATCGACCTGCCAACCCCGAAATCGATTCTGCAATCCCGCAACCCAAACCAAGCATCGCCGATCCACTCCTTGAAAGCATCGACTTCTCATCCAAAACCCCCCCAGTCCAGGAGTTCATCGGATCGACTCCCGCAGTCGGATTTCAGATCCACAACCGGTATTTGGTCACTCAGGATGAAGCCGGAATGGTCATCATCGACCAGCATGCATTGCACGAGAGAATCTTATTTGAGCAGATCAAAACCAAAGTGCTCAGCAGGTCGCTAGATCGACAACGAATGCTCGTGCCTGCCACGGTTCAACTAACATCGGCCGAAGCTGCAGCGGCGATCGATTCTAAAGAAATGTTGGCCGAAATTGGCTTTGAAATCGAGTCCTTCGGGGGTGATACCATCGTGCTCAGCGCCTACCCATCGATCTTAGCACACCGAGCTCCTGAAGAGATGCTCAGGCAAGTCCTTGAATCGTTGATGACCGGAGGCAAAAAAGTCAATGCGCAAGATGTCCTCGATGATCTGATGAATATGATGGCTTGCAAAGCTGCGATCAAAGCAGGAGATCGCCTCTGCGATTCGGAAATCACCGCTTTGCTAGAACAACGCCATTTGTACCACGATACCCATCATTGCCCACACGGTCGCCCAACGGCTCTGTTCTTCTCACGCGAACAACTCGACAAGATGTTCAAACGAATCTAAGTGCTTGAGCAACCCTGTCGATCCTTAGGCGCTGCATTGGACGCGACAGGACTCCAACAGCGAGATCATCTGCTGGACGGTCAGTTGCTCGGCTCGCAAGTTAGGTTCCAGCCCCAGTTGGTCCAGCACCGCGTCGACTTGCTCTTTGGTCATCAACTCCTGCATGGCCGATATCAGCTGGCTTCGAAGAAATTTCCGACGGTGCAAAAACATCGCTCGCAGTCGCGTATGAAAGAAATCTAAGTCCACGATACTAGATCGTTTGGATGCATTGGGAACAATCCGCAAAATGGCCGAATCCACCTTGGGCCTCGGCCAAAATGCGCTCGGTGGCAAGATTCTCAAAATCTCGCAGTCGCACTGCGACTGCATCCAAATCGATAGCGCGCTGTAGTCCTTGCAAGATGGCTCTGCGATAATCCGCTCGCCTAGCTCTTTTTGGATCGTTACAACCATTCGCTCGACAAGTGGTGTCTCATGCAGCAAATTGCTGATGATCGGTGTGGCGACATTGTAAGGGAGATTCGCCACAAGCTTGAACTTTGCACCAGGTATCTTTGCCATCGCATCAGCGACCGCTTGGAGAACCTCAACCCTTAAGTGATTTTTGTTGCGAAGCGCGTCGCAACACAATAAGTTGAAATTGGAATACGAACCTAGCTCCTTGGCCGCTATCTTTTGCAAATCTCGATCGACCTCGACGGTGATCACCCAACCTGCGCGCGCCGCTAGGGTCTTGGTCAACGACCCCATGCCTGTCCCGATTTCCAAGACGACGTCGTTAGGACCGAGATCTGCTCCCTGGATGAGGATATCCAAAAGATTCAGATCGATCAGGAAATTCTGACCGTACTTGGTCTTGGGATGAAGTCCCGCTCGTTGCAGGGTCTTTGAGAGAAAACTAAGTGTCTGTCGATCGCTCATCAGGGCTTTATCTCAAAGATCGCTTCGACCTCAACGGCCATGCCGTTTGGCAAAGCATTAGTCCCCAAGGCACTTCGAGCTCCAATCCCAAAATCGGTTCCCAAGAGATCCACGAAAACTTGACTGAAGCCATTGATCACCAATGGGCTTTGTCCAAAGTCGCTGGTGCAACGGACCAATCCAAGCGTCTTGACGATTCGCACAATACGATCAAGACTTGAAAGCTCATTTCGAAGCGTCGAAAGCATTGCCAAAGCGGTCTGTCTAGCCGCCGCTTGGCCTCCCGCCACGTCAAGATCCTCGCCGACACAGCCGAGCATCAGCGATCCATCTGGCTTAAGCGGCCCATGACCTGAGACATAAGCAAGATTGCCAACGATCAATACCGGTTTGTAAAGGCCTACAGGCTTAGGGGCAGGAGGAAGTTGCCAACCGAGACTTTGCAGTTTGCTGTCGATAGATTCCATGGTCGTTTCAGAAGTAAATCAGGGCCTTCAGAGATTGTGCTGGTGAACTCCTAAAGCATACCCTCATCAGGTCGGATTTCCCAGACTCAATCCAAAGCCTAGCGGATCGATTCAAAGGCCAAAGGATTAGCCGACCAAATGATTGAGGATCTGAAGGATCCCATTGAGATGGGCCATCCGGGGGCCGTAGCGGTCAAGGAAGTCAGCGAACATGTACTCGCTATCGATCAACTCCTCATGAGAGTCGTTGACCTCCGAAGTCATTTTGCTCAGAAAATCTGTCTGCACCGACGAAAGAGTTTCCAAGGCGCTTCGGCAAGATTGAACCAGCTCCGGATGCGAATTGCGCCACTGTGTCATCTCATTCTGACGCTGTGAGTTGGCTTGCTGTGTGCTCTGCAAAACTTGACGATTGATCTGCAGAAGTTGCTCGATCATCTGGTTCTGGCGATTCTGGGCATCGACCATCTGTCTCATCAATGCGATCAGTGCCGTCCCGACGTCGAGGCTCCGTCCTGCAGGCTGGGCCGCAGGTGCGGGTGCAGGTGCATTTTGGCTATTGGCACCGTCAGCCGACACATTGATCGAAAAGATGGGAGAAAATGGTCCTGGGTCGCTAGACATCGTGATTTGCTTGCAAAGAGGCTAAAGGGAATTCAACAAGGCGGAGATCGCCCGAATCCCTTCGAGTCGTCCAGTATATCCCCGCAGGGAGTCAAAAGTCGAGTTTTCGGAACGACAGAACTGTTAATTTGGTGAATTTGTGGCGACAAGTCGGGTTGAAGGGCGATGTCTGGACTGCTGCGGCGTAGTGCGTCGAAGCTACCGAAGAACGTTTCACCGACAGGCCGTCGGATTCCCAAGATTCACACCAAAGACGCATGGCTTCAGACAACGGATTGTCTCAGAAATCTCTAGGTTTTGTCTCAGTCCGGCAACGTCTGGACCAGGGCTATTTTGGGGGCTATTTGCTGGTCAACAGCGTCGCTCGTCCGCTAGAGTTCCACTGCACCGTACCGGTCCAACCGACCCGGGCTCAGTCGATCCTCTTTGGCCCGACGCTCGAGGAATTTCTCTGCGGTGAGCAAATCGCTCGCGCGTTGCTGTCTCGAGCCAAGGTCCAACCGCACGTGGTTCTGGTCGATGCCCCTGCGGTTCTATGCGCCCGCCAGTGGATCGACTTGCCGATTCTTTGGATCACCGGCGAATCGGCAAGCAGCGTCGATCATGGTTTCCAATACCCAGGCTTCCAACGCCATGCATCTCAGTACGCGCAGATAACCCAAGGTCCTTACACCTTCGCCTGCCTGGATTCTTACCGAGGCGATTTGGAGCTGGTCGATTGGATGATCGAGGCTGGGGCCATGGAATTGGATTTAAAGGAACCTTTTGAGAGAATCGTCGAAGCATTGGCCGAAGCGCATCCTCGCTCCAAGGTAGCCTGAGCATGAACGAGCCCCATAGTGCATTGACGATCCAGGTAAGCTCGGAATACTACCAACACACAGATCTACAGCAATTGCCATCGTCGAATCTCGATGATCTGTCGAGCCTTGGTCTATGGGAGCAGGCCCTATGCTGGGATGCCCTCCCAAGGATGCATCAGCCGTGCATCGATCTATCCGGGGCTGTGGTTCGTCAGACCCCAAAGGTATTTGCGATCCAGCTATCGCATCCTCTGCCCAAAACGATCGGGTTCTCGTTTCCAGAATCCCCTCATTGGACGATGAAACTACCTGCGCCCAACCAAGAAGCCAACAACGCCGACAAAACGATCAAACAAGAAGATTCGCAGGACCAGTCAGCGCCGGATCCAACATCGGAACCTGATCATTCGAATCCAAACAACAACGGAAAGAAAACAAGACTAACCCCACCCAGGAACCTAATCCGACTCGAAGACCGACTCTACTACGTTCTACAGCCTCCCCTGGAATCGATCGTTCAGAATGCAAAGCTAACCTTTCCTTTCCAGCCTTTCCCATATCAAATGGATG
>JAGWZB010000172.1 GCA_018969045.1 Planctomycetota bacterium
GTAGACCGGACCGTATTTCAAGTGTGCCGATGAGATCGAGTAGCTATTGCCACCCTCGGCGACAACTCTCTGGAGGAGTTCGTCAAAGTACTTGCGGATCGACTCGATTTCTTCGCTGGAATAGACATCCAGCGGAGCGATGTAACCTTGGGAGTTGTAATGAGCGATTTGGTCTTTCGAGAGTGTCTTGGGGCTGGAGTTTTCGACGGGGTAGAATTTCAAATCGCGGCCCATGGACTTTAGGTCGCTGCCATCGGGAAGAATACTGAATTTGCTCATGGTTTTGACTTTTAAGGGAGGATTGCACGAAGGCGATGTGAGGTGATTTCTTTTGACGGATGGGCTCTGGTCTATAGGTCTTGGCGATACAGTAGCCAACAGCTCGCAGATAGCATCACGGCGATAAAGATACCGTTGCTCCAAATGGGCTGCCAGGGATCTGAAACGACTTGGGGAATATCCAGGTCGGCTCGGTCCACGGCGCTGATTTTGTTCTCGGGGTTGCGCAGCAAGTACTGGATCGTATTCTGGAGAGCCGATGGCTTGGGATTCACCAGATAGAACGGGTTGATCAAGTAATCAAAAAGCCATTCTGCAGTGGTTCGGACGGGTCGGAACGACTTCTCGGATCGTTGGAGATCTTTGTCCCAAACATCGACCTGTTTGACATGATGTGCGACCCATAGTCTACCTTCTTGGTCGAAGGCCATGGTCGAGATGTTCCCTTGTCCGACCAAGTTGGGGGCGATGGGATTTAGGGATTCGGATTGTTTTTCTGGATTGGCGATCACCCAAAGTTTGCCTTCGGTGTCCAGGATTGCGACTCGTCCATCGGTGGCATTGGCGGTCCTTTTGATGGTTTTATTTCCGATGGCATCGAGATTGCCTGTGATTATCATCTCTTGGAGATTCACCACAGTGGGGGTCTTTGAATCGGGGCAAACGATCGCATGTTCTCCGACGACGACCACTGTTGCAACGGTTTCTGGTGGCAGATCGAGTTCGATGCTCGATTGGGCGTTGAGTTTCTTTCCATCGAAATCAAATCGCACCAATTTGCCTTTGGAAACCAACGCGATCGAATCGGTACCTGGGATGGTATTGGCTGCGATGGGCCGCCTGAAATCCCAATCGGGCTGGGTGATCTTCTTGTGCACTTCGGTCGCTTGAGGCAGCTTCAGATCAAAGCCCAAGACCGAGACCTTTTGCTGTTCTGCTTTGCTGACCGCATCGCGATCAAACCAAAAAATGCCGTCGGGGGTTAGCGACAGAAAACTATCTTTCCAGGGGAGTATATCCGAGGTGCCTGGGGGTAATTCCGGAGCGGTATCGAGTCTTGAGTCATCCCAAAGTTTTCGATCTTTCTTCTTGCTTGGAGGATTTTCATCCTGGATGGCTTGGGTTGGATTGCTCGATAGCTCCGGGAGGCGAACGATTTGGAGTCGAGGAGAATCGTTTCCACCTAAGCCAAAGGGAACGAACTGGGTTCGTCCCATGTACAAAAGGCCGTCTTTGGAGTTGATGATGGGTCCAAGAAGACGTTGGCCATTGACTTCGCCAAAACCGACTTTCCATGAATTGGCCGGTTGGTCCCAAAACAGCAAACGGCCTTGTTGGTTGGCTGTGATGGGTGTGTCTTGCGCGACGACCATCGCCTGGATGGTCGGTGGGCCTTTGAGGAACTCGTTTGCGAATCCTCGAACCACTCCGACGGTAAAGCATATTCCCCAAAATAGAGCGGTGAGCACCACGCAGATGATGGGGTTCTTCCAGATCAGCCCCACTAGGGCAGAGACTGAGTAAAAAATCATGAAGGAGAAAATAAAGACAGGGATGCACCACAGGATGCCACGGTTCCAAATCCCCAACTGCATCCCTGAGTAAAAGTAGAGGCCGACGAGAAAGAACCCTACATTCATGGCGACGAAAATGCAGCCTCCAAGGTATTTGCTCAGGAACAGCAAGCTCCGTGAAAGCGGCTTGCTCAGGAGCAGATGGAGCGATCCGGTTTGAAACATGTCGGGAATCATGGGTGCTGTCACCACGATCGCGACCATCATGGCGATTTGGCCCAAGCCCAGCCACATGATGAATGGATACAAGCCGGCTTCGATAAAGGGACGGATTTGCCGAAGAGTAAAGGGCAAAGGATCCATGAACTTCATGCCTGCATAGGTAACCCAAGTCGCTTGTCCGGTGGCTGACCGAATGGAGCCTGGGAACGCTAGATCGACGAGTCTGCGATTTAGTTTTTGCAATTCGTCGGTTGTTTTTGATGGATCATCGATCAGGGCTTTGAGTTCCTCGCGTCGCTCGGCCGTTGGCCAAGCTTCCTTGGAGTAGAGGTCTTCTTGATTGAGGGCTTCGTTCAATGAGGAAACCAGTTGGCCTACTGGAATTCGCTTTTGCGTTCTGAGCCGATCCTTGAGCGTCTCTTGGAATTCTTCATCAAGCTTTTCATAAACCGCTCTCTGGGCCCGAGTACCTCGTCCAGCGGAGGCTTGGGCAAGTTGATCGAGCATTGCTCTTGCGTTGTTGAGGTCTGAGGAGCTAACGCGGTAGGTCTCTTCCTCGGATAACGACAGTGGAAAGAGAGCCACAAGGATCAGCAACCAACCGGCCATGAGAATCCAGAGGACTCGCGACCGGACCGATTCAATCAAACTATCGTACAGAACGGCTATGTAAGGCTTCACGACTTGGCGGCTCCGACGATATTCATAAAGACTTGTTCGAGGCTTGGGCGTGCTCGCTCGATTCGCAAGATGCTAATGTTCGCTTGACGGAGTATGTCGACCAGTAGATCGACTCCAGACTGATCGATGCTCTCAAGAGCGATACGAGAAAGCCCTTCATGACCTAGCCCTCCGAAATCGATCTCCTCGACGAGAACTCCTTGAGGGAGCCCGGGGACTTGGTTGATCCGATCCGGGCTGGCCAGTACCTCCAACTTCACACTGCTGGACTGATCGTCGGTATGGCTGCGAATCAGCTCATCGATGGTGCCGATCCCTCGCAGTTGCCCTAAAGCCATGATTGCGACCCGGTCGCAGATCAGTTCGACTTCTTGAAGGATGTGGCTATTGAGAAAGACCGTTTTGCCGCGTTGTTTGAGTTTATCAAGCACATCGCGAATTTGGGAACGGCCCATGGGGTCCAGGCCGTCGGTGGGTTCATCGAGAATCAGCAGGTCTGGGTCGTGGAGCATCGCCTGAGCCAACCCAAGGCGTTGCCTCATCCCTTTGGAATACCTGCGTACGGCTTCGTTCTGACGGCCTTGGAGACTCACCAAGTCAAAGAGTTCTTGTTCGCGAGCGGCGATTTGCGCATCGGTCATCTCGCTTAAGCGACCGTAGAAGTACAAGGCGCTACGGCCCGTATGATGCCTTGGGAAAACAAGATTCTCGGGCAAGTACCCGATTTTGCGTCTTGCCGCTTTGCTTCCGGCGGGTTGCCGAAGGACTTGGGCGATTCCGTTGGTTGGATGCAAGATCCCAAGCAAAACTTTGATCAGGGTTGTTTTGCCAGCCCCGTTTGGGCCAAGCAGACCGAAAACTTCGCCAGCTTTTACTTCAAGCGAGACGTTCTTGAGAGCCGGGTGGATGCGACGGACAATCAAGCCTTCGCGGTAGGTTTTCGATAGTTGCTGGACATCGATCGCAAGGGGCTCAGCCGAAGTGGTCGCCATATAGGTAGCAAGAATCGCTCTGGGTTTTCAAATTCCGGTCGGTCGACCCAATTCGTACTTCTACAGCACTTCTTGGAAATCTGCGAGCCATCGAACCGTTATTTTATCTGTTTTCCTGGATGCAAATTCAACCCTTAAAATCGAAGTTCAAAATCGCCTAGACAAGATTTTCTTGTTAAAATCGTGGGCGATGTCTTCAAGACGTCATCCCTCCGTATTCCCCCGTTTTTCGCTCTAACCCTCTTTGCGAATCGCTATGCTTGAATCCCTCCGTTCCGTTTGGAACCCGCTACGCTGTGGCTTGGCAACACACGCACTTGCCACTGTTTCCTTGGTATTTGGTGGTGCTGGCTGGCTCCAAGCTGCCGAGCCGATCCAACTCTTTAATGGCAAAGACTTCGCCGGCTGGCATGGTCGCACAACGATCGATCCGAGGAAATGGGAGTCGACTCCCGAGGCCGACAAGGCCAAGTGGAACCAAGAGATTGCCGACCATTGGAAGGTCGATGGCAACGAAATCGTCAACGACGGCAAAGGGGCTTATTTGACGACCAACGCTGATTTTGGCGACTTTGACCTGACTTTAGATTTCAAAATCGTTAAGGATTGCGATTCGGGTATTTATCTTCGAGGGATTCCCCAAGTTCAGATCTGGGATCCTGATGCAGAGAACAACCGCAAGAACGGCAATGAAAAAGGAAGCGGTGGGCTTTGGAACAACCCAGCCGGTTGGGCAGGTAAAGATCCGTTGGTCCGTGCCGATAACCCTGTCGGTCAATGGAACACGATGAAGATGCGATTGGTCGGCGAGCGCTGTTGGGTGTGGCTCAACGACAAAGCGGTCGTTGTCGACGCACGGTTGCACGATTACTTTGCGCCAGGACAACCTTTGATCAAACGCGGACCGATTCAACTGCAAACCCACGGTGCGGAAATCCGATTCCGCAACATTTCGCTCAAAGAGTTTACCGACGTCGAATCCAACGAGATTCTCCGAAAAGCCGAAGCTGAATCTGCACAGAACAATGCCAAGTTCAATGTCTTGTTCAACGGCAATGATCTAGCAGGCTGGAAAGGTGCCACTGGAAATTACACGGTCACCGAAGGTTCCATCCAGTGCATGCAAGGCAAAGGTGGGGTTCTTTACACCGAGAAAAGCTACGGCGATTTTGTCTTTCGTTTCGATTTCCAACTTCCTCCTGCTGGCAACAACGGCATTGCGATCCGCTACCCTAGCGTTGAAGAGATCGAACAGTTGCCCAAGGATTTGCGTCATGGCGATGCAGCTTACGTCGGAATGACAGAGTTGCAAGTTCTCGATGATGGTCACCCTAACTACAAAACGATCGATCCTCGCCAAGCTCATGGCAGCGCCTATGGAATGGCCGCAGCCAAACGAGGTTATCTGCGTCCGACGGGTCAATGGAACCATGAAATCATCACGGTGACTGGATCGAAGATCCAAGTCGAGCTTAACGGAACCCGAATTCTCGATACCGACTTGGCCACCATCAACGAATACATGAGCAACACACCCCACCCGGGTAAGGATCGCGCCAGCGGACACATCGGATTTGCCGGTCACTCCGATCCGGTCAAGTTTCGCAATATCGAAGTCGTGCCGCTTGGCAATTAATTGCCCACTGACTTCGCAACTAAATGTCTCGTTACGAAAGGGTTCGACTTGAACAGCAGAGTGATTCGACTGTGTTTTATGGCTAACTTCATCGCTGTATTCCTAACGGCCGGGCCGTCAGGAAATGCACTTAGCCAGGAGACTCCGACCGTTGGCAACGATGCGATTGCGATTCCAGAAGCAGATGCATCGAAAGAAGACCAGATGAAACGGTACATCGAGTTGATCGAGCATTCGCAGGCAAAAATCGAAATGCTTCCAATACCAGGCGGGACTTTCAAAATGGGAAGTCCCGACGGGCAAGCAGATCGCAAAGCCGACGAAGGTCCGGTGCGAGAAATCAAGATCGACCCTTTCTGGATGGCCAAATGTGAAATCACTTGGGATGCCTACGATGTTTGGATGTCTGACTTGGATGTCTTCTACCGAGAAGTCAATAAAATCCAAGCCACCAAACGAGACCAGCTTGCCGACGAGTTTCAGAAAAGTCAGCCCACCAAGCCTTACACGGACATGACCTTCGGGATGGGCAAGCATGGTTATCCTGCCATTTGCATGACGCAGCATGCGGCCCGCACCTTTTGCAAATGGCTCTCGCGGAAAACAGGTCGCTATTACCGTCTGCCCACCGAGGCCGAATGGGAGTACGCTTGCCGCGCAGGAACCACCGAAGCTTATTCGTTTGGATCGGATCCTTCCGAACTTGAAAACTACGCTTGGTTTGTTGACAACGCAGGGGAAGGCTACCACAAAGTTGGGCTCAAAAAACCTAACCCTTGGGGACTTCATGACATGCATGGAAACGTGGCCGAGTGGGTGTTGGATCAGCACACTCCTGAGGGGTATCCCAAAGATCTGCCGGGTGTGAATCCTCTGCTGGTTCCCAAAACTCTCTACCCGCGCGTGGTGCGAGGTGGGGGCTGGAATCAAGAGCCAGCGGCCCTTCGCAGCAGCGCTCGCGAAGGCTCGACCGAGGATTGGATCGCCCAAGACCCACAATCCCCAGTGAGCATTTGGTACCTGACCGACGCACTTCACGTCGGATTTCGAATCGTTCGCCCGCTGAACGAGCCGACCGAAGAAGAAAAAAACAAGTTCTGGGAGTATTCCGAGCCGATCCAAAAAGAACGCCCGGTACCCTTGGAACGCTAACGATCTTCATCAACTCGCCCCCCGTTTATCCACACGTCTTCTCTGATTCCTTTCCCTTTTGGAGCATTGCAATGAACCACCAAACCAATCATTCTGACTCTCTGACCAATGACTCCTCGGCGAGTCGAAGGTCTTTCATCAAGACCGGCACCAGCTTGGCTGCCGCCGCTGGGTTGACATCGACTCTATCGCGAAGTGTTCACGCAGCAGAAGACAACAAGATCCGCGTTGCATTGATCGGTTGCGGCGGACGTGGAACCGGTGCTGCCGAGAACGCGCTGCAGGTCAACAACGGAGAAATCCAACTTGTTGCCATGGCCGACGTTTTCGAAAACCGACTATCGAGCAGCTACTCGAGTCTCAAAGAAAAGTTCAAAGAAAAAGTCGATGTGCCCAAGGATCGGCAGTTTGTCAGTTTCGATGGTTACAAACAAGCCATGGATACTCTTCGCCCAGGAGATGTAGCCATCTTGACCACCCCGCCAGCGTTCCGCTGGGTTATGTTCAAATATGCCATCGAAAAAGGACTCAACGTCTTCATGGAAAAACCGGTGACGGTCGATGGCCCTGCCAGTCGCAAAATGTTCGACTTAGGCAAACTCTCCGTAGAACGAAACCTTAAGGTCGGTGTGGGCCTGATGTGCAGGCACTGTGTGGTTCGACAAGAACTGCTTGACAGGATCCGCAACGGAGAAATTGGCGATCTGCTCATGCTACGCGCCTACCGCATGGCTGGTCCAACTGGCTCGGCTGCAGCGACCAAAATGCCCGAAGGCACCAAGAGCGAATTGCTCTATCAAATCAGCAGGTTCCACGGATTCCTATGGGCCAGTGGCGGTGCCGTCAGCGACTTCCTAATTCATAACATCGACGAATGCTGCTGGATGAAAGAAGATTGGCCCGTCGAAGCCATCGCATCGGGTGGTCGACATTATCGAAATGATTGCGTCGATCAGAATTTCGATACCTACTCCATCGAATACACCTTTGGTGATGGAACCAAGATGTTCGTCAACGGTCGGACCATTCCAGGTTGCCACAACGAATTCGCAAGCTACGCCCATGGTAGCAAAGGCAGCGCGGTGATTTCGGCCTCTGGACACTCTCCAGCCAAGTGCAAGATTTACAGCGGCCAAAAGATGACCCGCAACAACATCGTTTGGGAAGGCCCTAAGTCCGAGCCAAACCCTTACCAACTCGAATGGAACGACCTGATCAACGCCATCCGCAAGGATCTGCCGTACAACGAAGTCGAACGCGGTGTGAAAGCAAGTGTTGTAACCAGCATGGGTCGGATGGCCGCTCATACCGGAGTCCGAGTCACCTACGACGAAATGCTCAATTGCGAGCACGAATTCGCTCCAGGACTCGAGACAATGACCTTCGATAGCCCAGCACCAGTTCGTGCAAACGCCCAAGGCATGTACCCAGTGCCACAACCGGGTATCGTCACTACCCGCGAGTACGGCGAATCCTAAGGCAAACGTTTGGACTTAAAAAAGACCGAGCAAACCATAGGTTTGCTCGGTCTTTTTTTTCTGTGGGATCGGACGGATCGGACAGATCAGAGGTTTCTATGCTGCGAATCAATCAACTAGTGTTCGTTCTGTGTGGGTCGGTGATGGGCTTGTTGCTCGGGTCCAGCTTGGTCCGTTCCCAGGATCCACCTGCTGAATCGAAACCTGTCCTAAGCGTCGGATTCGGCGTGTCGGATATCACACCCATTCGGCCAACGCCTATGGCAGGATACTACGGTGTGCGGTACTCGACGGCGACCCACGATCCACTTTGGGCAAAAGCGACGGTTCTTGATGACGGCAAGACCAAAGTGGCCATCATCGCTTTGGATTTGATCTCCACGAATCCCTGGATGGTTCGCGAGACCCGTAAGATCATTGAGCAAAAGCTTCATATCCCAGCCTCGAACGTGATGATCAGCGCGACGCACTCGCACACCGGACCGATGCTCTACGAACCTGATGAGCGACTGCTGGGCCGCTTTGGCAACCAGACTGACGAAGCCAAGCAATACATGATCGGTCTTCCGGAGAGAATTGCACAAAGTGCATTGGATGCACAGGCGAGTCTCAAACCTCGCAGTGTTTCCTACGCGATCGGCCAAGAGCAGCAATTGGCCTTCAATCGACGTTTTTTTATGAAGGATGGTTCGGTCGGTTGGAATCCTGGAAAACTCAATCCAAACATTGTTCGCGAAGCCGGGCCCACCGACGATGCCCTACCGTTTGTTGCCTTTTACGAGGAACCTGGAAAACTCGCTGGCTTACTCAGTAGCTTTGCCATTCATCTTGATACCGTGGGAGGAACGCAGTGGAGCGCTGATATGCCCTTTACGATCCAGGAGTCTTTGAGCAAGGTTTTTCCAGAGGCTCATCTTCAGTATGCCACGGGTACTTGCGGAGATATCAATCACATCGATGTGCGATCCGGGAACCGCCAAGGAGGGCATCAAGAAGCAGCCCGCATTGGAACCCGTTTGGCGGCCGGAATCCTGAGGTCTTGGAATTCGCTCGAGCCGGTCAGTTCGACTCGACTAGCCGCTTCGCACGAAATCGTTCGAGTTCCTGTCCAATCGCATTCTTCTGAGCGATCCGATTGGGCCAAAGGTATTTTAAGCAAGGTTAACGACAAGCAGTTGCCACCGTTCATGGAAATGGTTGAAGCTTATCGTATCGCCGACGTGGAGGCACATCCTGACGGGTTTCTCGATGCGGAGGTCCAAGTCATTTCGCTTGGTCGCCAGGTGGCCTGGGTCTCTTTACCAGGTGAAATATTCGTGCAACTGGGACTGGCCATCAAAGACGCTTCGCCGTTTGCGGTGACATCTATCCATGAATTGGCCAACGGTTCGATCGGCTATGTGCCCACAAGGCAAGCTTATTCTCAAGGCAACTATGAAGTGATTTCAGCGCGATGTGGGCAAGGCAGCGGCGAAATGATGGTCGATTCTGCGATCGCTCAATTGCGAGCCCAGTTCAACAGCGCACTCCAGCAATAAACGCACAGGAGCTTCCCATGTACATACGCCTTGGCATTGCATCCCTCTTTGCATACGTGGGCCTTCTTTCGCTCGTTGGTGCTCAAGATCGGGTGGATGAATTTACCGATCAAGTCCATGCCAAGCTCGATTGGATCGATCCTGCGAAACCTGAACTCGGCAAGATCCAGAACCTTGAGCAATGGAAACTCAGGAGAGATTCGATCCGAAGAAACGTCGAAATCGTTATGGGGTCATTACC
>JAGWZB010000173.1 GCA_018969045.1 Planctomycetota bacterium
CCGAATGGGGCAGGAAATAACTGGGCGATAATCCTTGGCCAGACACATAATTTGGCGGATTCTGGAGAGGGTTGCTGGTTTGAGATAGCGTCGAAACCGGGCAATAGCAGCCGACCATGGTGACCATGATGACGCTTCGCAACCGTACCAGTGCGCCGTATGGCTTTGTAGCTTGCGTAGGCATCGAGAAGTTCCTTCTTCGCTGATTTGGAGAGCGAACCATCGTCCTTGAGGTTTATCGCTTTCCGTTTTCTTCAGGAATCGGGATTCGATCGAAGAATGCTTTGAAGGATCTCTACTTGTGCACCCCCTTTTGCTGGTTTAGGGCCGTTATAACCGTCAGCACTGCGCACGCTAACCCATCGGATCCAGTTGCTCGACTCGGTTGGACCAAGAATTATGGCGTTAAATTCAGAAAATCTGTCTCCTCCCCTCCAAGTGCTGTGACCAGACGTGTCACGGGCTAATCGAATAATCCTCAGAAATTGAAACTACTATTCCTAAAAAGGAGTTTTTGCATGACAGAACAGGAGGATTACCAGCGGCTTTTGAACCAACTTGAATCTCCGGAGACACACCATCCGGAGGATCAGGATTTGCAAGAGACACTAGGTAAGGAGGTTCTCAAGGACCAGGAGTCCTATTTGCGATTGGCACTCGTCGATGGTGTAGGTTGCAGGACCATGCGACGACTGCTTAGTCGATTCGGATCGGCCAAGGATGTACTGAAAGCTTCATTGAGGGATTTGGGAAGCGTCGAACGCGTGGGCCCAAAAACGGCCACGGCTATTCGGGACAACGGGCAAGGGTCGTATGCGGATGAAGTGCTAAAAATCTGCAAACAGCAGAAGATTGAACTGCTTTTTCCAGGCGATCCCCGCATCCCTGTTTTGCTAACTGAGATCAGCGATCCACCTTTGGTATTGTACTTGCAAGGGGAATTTCGTCCCGACGATGCATTGGCAGTTGGGATGGTCGGTACGCGCCACGCAACGGCTTATGGACGCTATATGGCCGAGCGATTGACTCGTGGGTTATGTGGTTATGGGTGCACGATTGTAAGTGGACTGGCCAGAGGGATTGACGGGGTATGCCATCGCAAGGCTCTCGAATGCGGTGGTAGGACGATAGCAGTTTTAGGGAGCAGTTTAACGGAAATCTATCCTCCCGAACACGCGGATCTGGCTTCCAATATCCGAAACCATGGGGTATTGCTAAGCGAAACCCCACCTTTAGCGAAGCCCAAAGCTGGCGTGTTTCCGCAACGCAATCGAATCATAAGTGGACTTAGTTTGGGGGTGGTAGTGGTTGAAGCTGCCGAACGCTCGGGGTCCTTGATCACCGCAAGGCATGCGGGCGAGCAGGGACGAGATGTTTTTGCGGTGCCTGGTCAAGCCAGTGCACCTACATCCAGAGGAAGCAATCGATTGATCCGAGACGGTGCACTGTTAGTACAGGACGCCGAGGATATTCTCGAACATCTCGGACCGCTTAGTCGCAGCGCTAAACTAACAGGTGGTCAGATCGTCCAGCAACCCAAGGAGTTGATTCTCAATGAGATCGAACGGGGAGTTTTACAAGCGATCGATGTGATGCCAACGGACATCGACTTGGTGGTCCAGCGAAGCCAATTGGCTGTTTCTCAGGTACTGAGCACCTTGAGTGTTTTGGAACTAAAAGGAGCCATCAAACGGACCGGTGGCCGTAGCTATGGTCGCAAATACCAAATCTAGATTCAATGGCGACTGGGCGATTATCCAGGAGCCACACGTACGCGTCCTTCGGTGCGTTCGAAATGCGCAAAATCGTCTCGCATCATTTACTATTCAAACGATCATATTTGGTTTTATACTTTTGATACAAATCGGTGTGTCGGCTACCCAGATCGACCTTGCGACCTTGTACCCAAGCTAGTTCGACTTGGGTCGCCGTCTCGAGAATGTCGCCATTGGCGATGAAGATTGACGCATCCTTGCCTGACTGGAGGGATCCGACGCGGTCGGCTACCCCGTAAATCTCGGCTGGGGATAATGTAATCGATCGCAAAGCGGCTTCGGGGTCGAGTCCAAAACCGCAAGCGACGGCCGCATGATAAGGAAGGTTGCGAACCCCGGAAGCTCCAAATCGCCCATCGCTAGCAATGCTAAATGGAATCCCTTGCTCTTGCAGTTGGGCTGGCAGAGCATACATCGAATCGTAAGCTGCATCGCGGCGTGTGGGCAGTCGATAGACTGCGGAGATAACAACAGGAATATTCGCCTGCTTTAAAAGCTCCGAGCAGTGAATTGCGTCTGCACCGCCAAAGAGAATCATTTTCAGGCCGTGCTGTTGACAGAAGGCGACGGCGGTTTGAATTTGTTTTGCCGAATTGGCGACAATCATCACAGGTGTTTTGGCTTCGACAACAGGAATCAATGCTTCGAGTCTCATGTCCAGGGGTCTCTTGGGGTCAGCGACTTTGGCTTTGGCATACGCGAGCGTTTCATGCACTAACTCCTGGAAAGGCCCCGATCGATCGGAGTTATCGCTCTGACTAGATTCGGTCTCCCTTTGCCCACGAGCGCCTCGTGATCGAGCTTGGGAGTTTCCCAGTCGCGGCCATTGGATCGTCATGGTTGCATCGTTTTTTATGGTCATGTCTTCCCAAGTCCAACCATCGAGTTGCATGACTGCGGATCGTCCTGAAACAAGCCCACCGGTGGGACTGATCAGGGAGAAAAGAACACCATTAGCTCTGGCCACCGGGATGGCCTCCGAGTCGGGATTGAATGCAGTATTGGCACGAACATTGGGATTGAGCGGACCGACTTCTGTATTATCTACCGAAGCATTGACCGAATCGATTTCAACAAGACCAAGGTAAGAAAGCGAATCAAACAGTCCAGGGTAGACGTGCTTTCCTTGAGCATCGATGAGTTCATAATCTTCTGCAGCAGGTATTGCAGGAGCAATTTCCGCGATCTTTCCGTCCTTGATCAGGAGCGAATGATTGACCAGTGTTCCATTCGAAACGGTATGCAAGATTGCGTTTTGGATCAGGATCGGTTTCTTCTGCGGTGGACCTGGAATCTGATCCGATGCCCATAAGCTTGATGCAAGTACGATGCACGAGGATACAGAAACGAGCAACTTAGTTGCTAACCGATTGAAATCGAATTCGAGATTGAATGCATTCATAAGTTTGAGTTTGAAGTTGGATGATTTGGGATTAGAGCTGGGGTTTAATCATGATCATGATGGTCATGGTGGTCATCGTGATGATGATGGCAGTATTCGTCATGGTTTGGCCAAAGCCGAGAAGGATCATCGGCAAGAGAGCTTTTGTCCGATGTGGATTCACCACTTTCGAGCACTTTTTGGACCAATCGTCGGTGGATTTGAGAATCGCGGGATCTCAATTGGGAATCGACTTGCCGATCGAAGTATTTTCGACCATCGATCCAAGTTTGTTCGCAGCGTGAACGCACCGAGAGAGGAGAGCCGCTCCAAAGTACAAAATCTGCATCCTTACCAACTTCCAGCGAGCCAACTTGGTGGTCGATTCGGAGTTGTTTAGCAGGATTTAGGGTTACGAACTGAAGGGCCGAGTGAGGGTCTACACCGCCGTATTTGACGGCTTTGGCTGCTTCATGATTCATATGTCTGCCAAGTTCGGCGTCATCGGAATTGAAGGAAACGACGATCCCTTGTTGATGCATTAGTGCACCGTTGTGAGGAATCGCATCGTAGACTTCGAATTTATAGGCCCACCAGTCCGAGAATGAGGAGGCGGTTGCTCCATGTTTGGCGATCGCTTCGGCCACTTTGTATCCTTCGAGGATATGTTGGAGCGATCCGATTTTGACTCCATATTCGTCGCATACGCGGATCAGAGCAAGAATTTCGTCTTGGCGATAGCTATGGCAATGGATCCATCGCTGACCGCGAAGAATCTCTGCGATAGCGTCCAGTTCCAGATCCCTTCGGGGTGGGGGGCCGCTTGGAGATTCGCTCCATTTTTTCCAGGTGCTTTCATAGTCTTTGGCGGCGTTGAAGCGATCGCGAAAAAGTTGTTCGACTCCCATGCGGCTTTGAGGATAGCGAGTGCGGTTGGTATCGGTCCAATTGCTCTGCTTGACATTTTCCCCCAAAGCAAACTTGATCCCTGCGGGTGCGCCATGGAATTTAAGTTCTTCGTAGGGGCGTCCCCAACGTAGCTTAATCACCTGGTTTTGGCCCCCGATGGGGTTTGCTGAGCCGTGTAGGATATTGGCAGAGGTCAGACCACCGGCGAGTTGTCGGTAGATCGTGATATCTTCAGCGTTGATAAAATCCCCAATACGCACTTCGGCCGTGACGGCTTGGGTTCCTTCATTGACACCGCTATCGGTTGCCATGTGGGAGTGGCAGTCGATCAAACCAGGGCTGATTTCGAATTTAGTCCCGTCGACGACCAAGGCTCCTGGGGGGACGGGTAGATCGATTCCTATCGCTTCGATTTTTCCTTTGCGGACAATCATATCCGCGTCTCGGAGGATCCCAGAGGGACCGCAGGTCCACAGGGTCGTGTTCTGGATTATGAGAGTCTCGGGTTGATCAGGGATCATTTCGAGGCCGAATGCGGCAAAAGGGTATCTCATCGATGAAGCGATTGTTTTGCTGGAGACTCCTTTTTCAGATCCGTTTTTGCTATCGTCGTTGGACTTGGTATCTTTGGACGGTTGGTCAGGAGCATTGGAATTGGAGTTAACCGACGGTTTGCCACTCAGGGCCCATTGCGTACCGTCGGGTAGGTGGAGGGTTCCTATGAGCATTGGTGGATTTTTTGCAGAAGAGATCCATGCCAAGGACAACAGTGCGACGCCCGAGGTGTTGGAATCCGAACCGTTTGCATCAGTCTCTTTTACGATGAGATCTTTTGCGGGGACCTTGGCGCTGAGTGTCAGCTCCGACCAACGGAGTCCATTGAGTTTGATTTCAGGCGTGGATTCTTTTTTTGAATCCTCTTTTGGATCTGGTTCGGGACCCGCTGAGGGCAGCAGAATGCTTCCAGATATTTTACGTGCCGATTCTTTGATTGAGATTTGAAACTGTTGGAGTTTCGGTTTGGTTGTTTCGCTTGGCGATTTGACATCGACGATTGAGATATCCCAAGTCCCGTCGATATTCTGATCATTTTTGTACGCAGGAGTTGGCCGAATGCCTCGAACCCAGACTTCTTCGATCTTGCTCTTTTCGTTCCATAGATCACCATCAGCGACGATAAGGTTAGCCCAGTAACCGGGTCGAATTTTCCCGATTTGGTCAGCTAGACCGATCAATTCAGCCGGTTTAGAGGTCAACGCATCGAGGGCTTTGATTGGATCGAGTCCTCTGGAGATGGCTTTTCGAACTTGGGCGATCAGTTCGCTGGGGTCGGCCAGTCCGCTGGAGGTCAGGACAAACGGCACACCCGCTCGGTCGAGTCGAGCTGGATTTTCTGGAGCGATCTCCCAGTGCATCAGTTCTTCGAGTTCGGTATCCAGTGCGGCGTCGACGGAGGAGACGTTAGGGGGTTTGGGGAAGTTCACCGGGAGGATGATGGTCCTGCCGGTCTTGGCGATAGCATCCAGGAGTTGATATTCTTGGCCGGATCCTTTTAGGACCGCTTTGAGCCCGAATTCCTTGGCGAACGAGTCGGCTCTAAGGGCGTACTGTTCGTTCAGAGTGTCAAAGACGAAGAGCTTTCCGCTTGAAATGTGTTCTTGGATGGCCCAGAGAGCGGAATCTGATTCGGGTTTTGGCAGATTGGAGGATGCAAGATAAGCTCGGTTAGCAGCATCGAACCATTGGGTATCGAGGAAGGTTTGTCGTGCCAGTGCTACGGCTCCCATGGGGCTGGATGGATAGTTGCCAGGTCCACGATTTCGAGAGACCGTCAACCGCATGTGCATAGCAACATCGCTGCGAAGAAGATTGGCAGCCAGTGGTGCATCGGCGGTCATGACCAGAGCGCTTGTTCCTTTAACGATTCCCTCTTTAGGCGCTATCAGTGCGCTGGTAATTCCAGATCGACGAAGCGCAGCGATGTTAGGGATATTTTCAAGCGCATTGGCAACAGAACGTTGAGGAGTGATTTCAGGATTCCAGTGCGGAGTTCCTCGGTTGGATGAAAACTCTGGTAAGTCGGCTTCTAGACCTAGGTCGATCAAACCTGGGTAGATTGTCTTGCCGGACATATCGATCCTTCGCAGGCCGTTGCGAGGTGGAAGATCCGTCCCAACTTGGGTGATTTTCCCATCTTCGATCCAAATGTTTGCGTTCTCAATGACAATGCCAGGTTCCAGGACGACTCGAGCGTTGCTCAGCAGGAAGTCTTGGACTTTATGTTCGGAGATGCCCACATCGGGTCGAGTATCGGTGCGTTGGGCCAGAGCGTTGCCTGGAATAACGCTGGTTGCAATCCAGATCAAGAGCGCGATCGGAACGGGGAATCTAGTCATGGAGTGTTGATTAAAAAAGCAGTTAGGGAATTGGCCTTTGATGCGTCGCTGGCGAGTCCACTAGTGTGATTCGACGATCGCGATTTGCTTAGGCATTGTCGAAAAGAAGGATGCAAATCTGGAAAAACAGGAGTTCCGATCCATACGGTTGCAACGACTTTGTGGGTTTCAAGCTTTGGTCAACAGGGATGGCTATAGCCCAAATGCGGGAATGGGTTTAGGATGGAACGGGTGGAGTTCTGGAATTTTGGGTCCGAGAGGTAACTTATGCCAATCTATGTGTATGAGGAGATTCGCCAGGACGGTCGGGACGGCAAAACGTACGAATTCTTTCAGCAGATGTCTGAACAACCGTTGGAGCGGCATCCTGATACCGGGGTTCCCATCCGAAGGATCCCAGCGAGAACAGCAATTGGTGGGATATGGTCTGATGGTGCGATGAAGCGTTCGATTAGTGACGACAAGCTAGCCAAGCATGGATTCACCAAGTATGTCAAGTCCGGAGATGGAAAGTACGAAAAGACGATCGGCGATGGGCCATCGATGATTTCACCGGATTGAGTAAGCATTGCGCCATTGGCAAAAGGGTCATTCTAGGGGGGATCGACACATGAAGGAGTTGCTGAGCCAGACCGATTCGAGGGTCGGGGTCATCATGGGATCGCAGAGCGACTGGCCCACGATGCGCGAAGCTTGTGTGGTACTCGATGAATTTGGAATTGAGCATGAGCAGTTGGTGGTATCGGCGCACCGAACGCCCCAGTGGATGGTTCAGTACGCGGAGGCTGCAGCGAGTCGAGGCCTTCAAATCATCATTGCAGGAGCCGGAGGAGCGGCGCATTTGCCGGGAATGGTCGCAGCCAGTACTACATTACCGGTGCTGGGAGTTCCTATACAGAGCAAAGCGTTGTCTGGGCTAGATTCCCTTTTGAGTATCATTCAGATGCCAGGTGGAGTCCCCGTAGGGACACTGGCGATTGGTACTTCTGGGGCCAAGAATGCGGGTCTACTTGCCGTTAGGATTCTTGCGTTGCATGACGAAATTCTTAAGAGCAAGCTTTGGGATTACCAGAGGCGTCAAACCCAGAGCGTTTTGGACGACGTGGTACCAAGGGACCGATAGATAACTGGAAAAGACATCATCATCTGAGTAAAAAAAATCGACGCATAAGATAGCAGAGAAAGATGAATCGCGAAAAAGTAGTAGAACCCGGTGGGACGATTGGAGTCTTTGGTGGGGGCCAATTGGGTAGGATGTTCTGCCATGCAGCGCAGCGACTAGGGTACCAAGTGGTTGTGTACACAGACGAAGCCAACAGTCCTGCGACTCAAGTTGCAGCGCATAGTGTTGTTGGCGACTACGAAGACGTCGATGCCGTCAGAGCTTTTGCACAGAGGATTGATGTAGCGACACTTGAATTTGAAAACATTCCGCTTGTCGCGGTGGAGACGGCTCAAAAATCTGTTCCTGTTCGTCCAGGGTTGCAAGTCTTGGCGGTAGCTCAAAATCGACTTGTCGAAAAATCCACGCTCAAAGACTTTGGTTTTCCGGTGACACCGTTTCAGGAAGTGCGCAGTTACAGCGATGTACTCCATGCGGCTGAGGTTTTAGGATGGCCAATGGTGATCAAGACCGCCACCGGGGGGTATGACGGCAAGGGGCAACGAAAAGTCAGCAGTGCAACTCAGGCAAATGATGCGTTGGATGTATTGGGACCCGAGCCATTGATTGCAGAGAAGTGGATTTCGTACGTCGCCGAGGTATCGGTCTTGGCAGCAAGGAGTCCTAGTGGACAAATCCAAGTCTATCCGATGTTTACCAATTCGCATTGCAATCACATTTTGGATATCACGACGGTTCCAGCGTGTGATTCGTTACGAGGGGTTGAGCCAAGAGCGATCGAAGTTGCAAGAGGAATCGCCGAGGCGATGAGGCTCGAGGGGATCATTTGCGTGGAGATGTTTGTGGATCAAAAAGGGGAGGTAATGGTCAACGAGCTGGCTCCTCGTCCCCACAATTCCGGACACTTAACGATCGAAGCGTTTGGGGTTAGTCAATTTGAACAGCAGGTAAGAGCTGTCTGCAATTTGCCCCTTGGGGAAGTCTCCCAGGTCCGTCCTGCAGCGATGGTCAATTTGATGGGAGATCTGTGGACCGATGGGCATGCACCTGATTGGTCAAGGGTCTTTTGTCATCCAAATGCCCACTTGCATTTGTACGGTAAGACGCAGCCTAGGCCTGGGAGAAAGATGGGCCACTTGACGGTCCTGGCCGACTCGGCTGAGCAAGCAGCACAGTTAGCCTCAAGGCTTAGGATAGGCTGAAAGAAACCGCGAAGACTTGTACTACCGGTCTACCGACCAGCATTTCGTCCCATAAGTTCGTTTCGACGGGGTTCTGGAAGTGGGTTGAAGAATCCAGGTGGTCTGCCCCCAACGACACTTGGACCGATATCGTTGAGTGGATAGGGATCAAAATCCGCCGCCTTGGCCTTCTGTTTGTCGATCGTTCCAAGGCCGAAGCGTTCTGCATATCTGGATGCTTGGCATCCGGTAAAAAACAGGCAACCCAAGAAGGCAAGGCCAATAAGTTGTAAGGTTGGAGGAACTTGTTGGACGAGTTTCATATCGGGCATCCTTACCCTGGAATCAAAGAATTGAAGTTTCGCGATGAGGATCTGTCGGTAGACGACATTTTTATAAAGGCCCAATCCGTCCAACGAGAATCCAGGAAAGTGTATCGACTTGTAGCGATTGGCGGCTAGATCGATTTGTGTCGATGAAAACCCCTTAAGCGGTCGGTAATGACGGTTACAACGACTCGACAAACTAAATGGGTTACGGGGTTGACCGAAGCGATTCTAGGTCAAGTTGACCGAAAGGACTTCAAAATCGATGCTCTTTGGATACGATGAAACGCGAACATGACGCCCCAGCCAGAGAAAATTTAGGGAGAACATAAGTTCGATGCCGCTTCTGAAAAAAGAGAAGGACATTTTCCCGGATCATTTGTTTGAGACCATCGAGTCGATGCCGTCGGAAAACGGGCAAGGATGGTGGGCCATGCAGACGCTTCCGCGTTGCGAAAAAAAGCTCATGCGTCAGTTAATTACTGATGAGATCCCATTCTATGCCCCTGTTGTCGAGAAACGCTATAGGAGTCCGCAAGGGCGAGCCAGGACCGTCTTTGTACCTTTGTTTTCCAACTACGTTTTTCTGTTTGGGGACCGTAACACAAGATACAGTGCGATATCG
>JAGWZB010000174.1 GCA_018969045.1 Planctomycetota bacterium
GGGCGGTGGTGGCATGGGAGGAATGGGCGGCGGCCAAGGTATGGGCGGCGGCTTCGGCGGCGGAATGGGTGGTATGGGCGGCGGCGGTATGGGAGGAATGGGCGGTATGGGTGGAATGGGCGGTATGGGTGGCGGCATGGGAATGGGCGGCATGATGCGCGTCGAACCAGACCGACCCCGTAAAGTCACCGTCCCAACCCTCTGCCTCGAACACGGCAAAGCAGATCCCAACCCACGCATGAAATACCGAATCGTGCGACTCGCAGAAGTCAACGACAGCCCTGAAGTTGCCCAACTGTGCAAAGCCCTTGCTCAAGGCAAAGTCCCACAAAACACAGCCCAAGCTGCCGCATGGCACATCGCCAACGGCCTAACCTGGGAAGAACTCTCCAAAAAACCTCGAGTTATCTCCGAATACACCGGGATCGAACTGTATTTCTCAGGCCCCGAAATCCAAAATGCACTGCGATTGACCGCAATCGTCCAACAACAGGCAGCAGAAATCACCGCTAGCCCAGGCGACCAAACTCCATCCTCCGGCCAATCAGCAACCTATCGCTCACCCGGAGAAAAAGAATAATTCCTCCGGCAACTAGCCTTGGTTCCTATCACCCTAAAAGCTCGGGCATCCACTTCCCGAGCTTTTTTCTTTGAACCCAAATCCCATCCCTCAAAGACTTGACGATCCCCAGACAATGCCGACGATGACGCCTGCGATCGCGTCGATTCGCCCAAGTCAAAGCCACTCAACCTCCAGGAGAAAATCCCCATGGCCGTTCTGGTCACCAAACCCGCTCCCGATTTCACCGCCGAAGCTGTCCTGAAAGATGGTTCCTTTGCCAAACTGAGCCTCAGCCAGTTCCAAGGCAAGTACGTCCTGCTGTTCTTCTACCCCCTGGACTTCACCTTCGTTTGCCCCACGGAAATCATCGCTTTCTCCGAAAGAATCAAGGACTTCAACGATCTGGGTGTCGAAGTCATCGGCGTCTCGGTCGACAGCCACTTCTCCCACCTTGCCTGGCGAAATGTCCCACGCGACCAAGGTGGCATCGGCCCGATCCAGTATTCCCTAGTTGCGGATTTGGATAAGCAAATCGCAAGGAATTACGATGTTCTTCTCAACGATGCCGTCGCCCTGCGCGGCCTGTTCCTGATCGACAAAAACGGCGTGGTTCGCCACCAAGTCGTCAACGATCTACCCCTGGGTCGCTCGGTTGACGAAGCGCTCCGAATGGTCCAAGCCCTCCAATTTGTCGAGAAAAACGGAGAAGTTTGCCCAGCCGACTGGAAAGAAGGCAAACGGACGATCAAGCCTGGTGTCAACGAAAGCAAGGAGTTTTTTGGAGCCGAGTACAAGAAATAACACGTCCAAAACCGATTCCACAAACCAAGGATTTCAAGGCCCTCGGCACCAACAACTCCGAGGGCCTTTGTGTTAACTTTTCCCAGTAAATTCGGGCTTCCAATAGGCTGGAGATCCTTCGATGAACGACGCCAACTGCCCAGGGAAAAAACTCTCCCACCTCGACCCATCCGGCAATGCCTGGATGGTCGATGTCGGAACCAAAGAGATCACCCGTAGGCAAGCGACCGCAATCAGTCGAATCTCCATGTCGCAAGAGGCTGCCCTTGCAATCCAAGAAAACGCGTTATCCAAAGGGGACGCGTTTGGGGTTGCTCGAATCGCTGCCATCCAAGCCGTCAAGGCAACTGCAAACCTGATCCCCCTGTGCCACTTGATCCCGATCGAATCGGTACAAGTCCAACATCGATGGATCAATCCGCAGACTCTGGAATGGCAAGTGACGGTGCAATGCACAGGCAAGACCGGTGTCGAGATGGAAGCATTGACGGGGGCCAGCGTGGCCGCCTTGACCATCTACGATATGGCCAAGTCTCTGGATCGCACCATGGAAATCGGACCGATCTTCCTCGCGGAAAAAACCGGAGGCAGTCGAGGCGATTTCCGGAAAGCCAACTGATTCATGGAAACCTCTGAAGCCTCCACCGTCAATCCATCCGCTCCAGGCAATGTCTCGCTGGATCGGCCCAACCCTCCATCGACATCGGCTTGCTCAGATACCAACGAACAAAAGTATCGCGAAGCGTTCGCCAACGCGTGCCGATGCATAGCCCCGCAAATGCGCAGTTTCGAAGAGGAACTCTCCAGACAACTCACCAGCGATAACGCTCCAATCGATCGAGTTCTCAAATACGTAGCCCGCTTGGGCGGTAAAAGGCTCAGACCCGCACTGACCTTCCTGACCGCAGAACTCTTTGGTCCAACCACCGACGAAACCATGCGTCTTGCGATGGTCGTCGAACTGGTCCACACAGCAACCTTAGTCCACGACGATGTCCTGGACGACAGCGGACTGCGTCGCCACCAACCCACCGTCCACGTGCGTTGGGACATCCCCACCAGCATCCTCATCGGCGATTGGCTCTTCACGCACGCCTACGGTCTTGCCAACGCCGGAGAGTCCACGTTGCCAGGACGCTGGATCGCTTCGGCCGCCAAACGGGTCTGCGAAGGAGAAATTCGCCAAAATCAATCGATCGCGAACTGGGAACTCTCCCAAGAAGAGTATTTCGAAATCCTATCGTGCAAGACCGGAGCTCTGTGTGGTGCCAGCTGCGCCATGGGAGCTTGGTCCACCGCAGCTCCCATCACGCGTTGCGAAGCCCTCCAATCGTTCGGAAACAAACTCGGCCTTGCCTTCCAAATCTTCGACGATTGGCTCGATATCTGGGGCGATCAAGCTCCTTCGGGGAAAACGCTTGGAACCGACTTCGAACACGACAAACCCACCTTGCCCTGGATCTACTTGCTAGGGAACCTTAGCCCTGCCGATCGCCAAGCCTGGCTCGAGAAATACCACGTCAGCCCATCGCACGCCAAAGCCGAGCTCATGGAGATGCTCAAGCAAAGCGACGCCTCAGCCTACACACTCGGCTGCGCCAAAGGCTTCGCCCAGTCGGCCTGCGAGGATCTTCGTCGAGCCGTCAACGGTTTCGATTTGAGCCAACGGCAATCGCAAGCCCTCAAAGCCCTCGAAGAAATCGCCAAGGCCAGCGTCGCCCGGATCGGTTGACGAAATACCGGTTGTCCGTTTGCCTATACAATGAGGCTCCGTCGGCTGCTTGGGTCGACTTGGTTGACTAGTCACTTCAGGGCAACGCCAATCGTACGGGGGTTGCCCAAACCGATCGGAGCGCATTTACCTCTATGTTCGATGGCTACCAAGTTTGGTGCGATGTCGGAGGCACCTTTACCGACTGCTTCGTCCTCTCCCCGAAGAACCAGCGTCAACGGCTCAAAGTCCTATCTCATGGCCAAATGCCCGGAAGAATCGATCGCTGGCTAAACCCCACCGCATGGATCGACTCGAGCCGTATCGGTGACCCAGATCGCTTCTGGTGCTCTAGCAACATCATCCTCTACGACGCAAACGCTCAGCCAATCTGCAAAGGCCTCTGCACAGAATTCTGCGCAGCGACCGGGACCATACAGATCGATACTCCTTGCCCAGCCCATAGCGCGGTCTCGTATGCGATGGCACCGGGGATCGAAGCTCCCGTGCTGGCAACCCGACTCATGCTCAAGATCCCTTTGGAACACCCTCTTCCACCCCTGGATGTGCGACTGGGGACCACCCGGGCTACCAACGCCCTTCTGACTCGTTCAGGACAGAGAACCGCGCTGGTAACCACTCGCGGTTTTGAAGACCTTGTCGATATCGCTTACCAAGATCGTCCCGAGCTTTTCGCAATCCAAGTTCAAAAACGACCCAAGATCCATGATGCTTGTGTCGGTGTGATCGAACGACTCGATCCGGATGGTCATGTCCTAATCGAACTCGATGAATCTCAAGCCGCCATCGAACTCAAGAGATTGCAAGCTCAAGGCATCGGTGCATTGGCTATCTGCTTTCTACACTCCTACAAAAACCCCAGCCACGAACTTCGTGTCGCCCATTTAGCACGGACCCTGGGGTTTCAATGGGTGTTTTGCTCGAGCCAAGTCGCACCGGTCATCGGTGCAGTGTCCCGAGGTGAAACCACTCTGGTGGATGCTTATCTAACCCCCGTAATAAGAAACTACCTAGCAGAGGTCCGCGATCAAATTTGTCAGAATCCTCTGAGCCAACTGCGCGTGATGACCAGCAGCGGCGGACTGGTGGGTGCTTCGGATGCTTCCGGAAAAGAATTGGTTCTGTCGGGTCCGGCAGGTGGTGCCGTTGCGCTTGAAGCCATCGCAAAACAAGCCGGTGCGCCGAAGCTGATCGGATTGGACATGGGTGGTACCTCGACCGACGTTTGCCGAATCGAAGGTCAGTTGCAACTGCAACACGAATCGGTCAAAGCCGGCGTTCGATTGACCTTACCTACTCTTGCGATCCATACCGTCGCAGCAGGAGGTGGCAGCATCTGCTACTTCGACGGAGTGCAGCTGCGCGTCGGGCCCAACAGCGCTGGCTCCGATCCAGGTCCTGCATGCTACGGAAAAGGAGGACCGCTGACAATCACCGACTTGAACCTGCTGACTGGAAGAATCGACCCCCAAGCGTTCCCTATTCCGCTGCAAATCCAGGCTTCCAAGAATCGACTCGATGAATTGCTTAGCCAACTTAAATGCTCGGAAACCTTTGAATCGATCAGCCACGAACAACTCGTCCTAGGACTTCGCCGAATCGCTAACGAACAAATGGCCTCCGCCGTCCGAGCCATCAGTATCCAGCAAGGTGCCGACCCCCGAGATCACGTCCTGGTTGGTTTCGGTGGAGCTGCCGGACAACATATCTGTCAAATCGCCGAACTGCTCGATATGGACCAAATCCTCGATCATCCCGAAGCCGGATTGCTCAGCGCCCTGGGTATGGGACTGGCCAGTGTGAAACGATCGGCAAACCACCCTGTGTATTTGCCCTTATCCCAAGTCGATCCCAACGAACTGATTCGAATCCGCAACCTGCTAACCCAACGCATGAGCAGCCAACTGGTAGAGCAATCCGTTGCCCCAGAGCATCAGCACTTTCGAGGCCAAGTCGAACTGCGCTACCTTGGCAGCCAAGGAACCATCCGCATCCCGTGGGATGAGAATCCAGCATCTTGGAAGCCCCTGTTTGATTCGAAGTACCGCGAGAAATTCGGAGTCTGCCGAGACAACCACCCCCTTGAACTGACTTGCTTGTGGCTCGAAGGCTCCACAGAACAACCCGCTCTGGAACTTTCCCACAGCACCTCTAAGAACGCGGATCAACCTCACACCATCGGGATGGTCGTCGGCAACCAAATCCATCAAGCCCCTTGCATCGATCGCCACGCCATCCACGTAGGTGAATCGATCGCCGGGCCAGCGCTGGTTCAGTCCCACGGCTCAACCACCATCATCGATCCAGGGTGGCAAGCCACCATGCAACCCGACGGCTCACTTCGTATCCTTCGCACCAATGCTCGAATCAGCAATCACGAGCCACAAGAGCAGGCCGACCCGATCCTTCGCGAAGTCATCGCGCAGAGAATCGCTGCCATCGCCGAGCAGATGGGGATCGTACTCGAACAAACCGCCATGAGTGTCAACGTCAAACAGCGGAGGGACTTTAGCTGTGCAGTATTCGATGCCCAAGGCGAACTCATCGCCAATGCCCCCCACGTTCCAGTCCACTTAGGTGCTATGGGGCGTACTGTAAAAGCCATGATCGATCGGTTTCAGCAGATGCATCCTGGCGACTGCTTTGTAACCAATGACCCTTACCAAGGTGGATCGCACCTACCCGATGTAACAGTCGTGACCCCAGTCTTTGATCAAGAAGCCCTCGATCAACCTTCGTTTTTCGTCGCTTCGCGAGCCCACCATGCCGAAATCGGCGGTATCGCCCCCGGCTCGATGGCTCCGACGTCGACCCGCTTAGGCCAAGAGGGGGTCATCATTCCCCCGATGCATCTGTCCTGCCAAGGGGTCGATTGCACGGACCAAGTCCGAATGCTCCTGGGCACCGGACCCTATCCTTCGCGAAACCCAGACGAGAACATGGCCGATTTGCTGGCCCAACAAGCTGCCAATCAACAAGGCGTCCAGGCCATGCAGGAGTTGGCAAATACGATCGGAACCAAACGCTTGCAATCGATCCTCGAATCGATCCTCGAAGTGGCCAAAGCCAAAACAGTTCGCTGGATCAAAACTCTCTCTCGATCGGAATATCGCTTTGCAGACACCATGGATGATGGGACTTCCATCGCCGTTGGGATTAGCAAACAAGGCTCAGATCGACTGGTCATCGATTTTGAAGGTTCTGGACCAGAATGCCAGGGGAACCTAAACGCTAACCCAGGAATCGTCACCGCTGCAGTCATGTACACCATTCGCTGCGCGATCGGAGATACCATGCCCTTGAATTCCGGAGTGATGCGAGCCGTCGAACTGAAAATCCCTCGCGGAATCCTGAACCCTCAGGCTCAAGGACCCATCGAAGACTGGCCCGCAGTTGCAGGTGGAAATGTCGAAACAAGCCAACGGATCGTCGATGTTCTATGGGGTGCTTTGGAAATGGCTGCAGCCAGCCAAGGAACCATGAACAACTTTCTGTTCGGAAACGCTCGCTTTGGCTACTATGAAACCATCGGAGGGGGAACCGGTGCCAGTAGCCTAGGACCAGGTGCCGATGCGGTCCATTCCCACATGACCAACACCCGACTTACCGACGTGGAAGTCCTCGAAAGCCGTTATCCGGTTCGAGTCATGCAATTCGGTATCCGTCGCAACAGCGGTGGACCAGGTCGATACGTCGGAGGATGCGGAATGATCCGTGAATTGATGGCACTTGAACCGCTGGAAGTCTCATTGGTCACCAGTCGACGGAAAGAACCAGGCCCGTTTGGTCTTTCAGGAGCCAGCCCAGGTGCGTTGGGCGAAAACTGGCAAATCGATAGCGATGGCACAGCGCATCGCCTACCGAGCTGCTGCCAACTGCAGATCGCAAGTGGTCAGAGGATTCGAATCTTGACCCCTGGCGGTGGTGGATTCATGCCAGAGGTCTAACACAGGCGACTTGGCCAGCCGATCAATTCTCGACCAGTTCCGTACTCCCTTTGGTGTTGCGACGGCGATCGCTTTCACGCAAATGGACTTTGCGCAAGCGGATGACATTGGGAGTGACTTCGACCAATTCGTCATCTTCGACGTATTCCAAAGCGGCTTCGAGGAACAACTGCCGAGGTGGCTTGAGGATGATGTTTTCATCGTTGCCTGCGGCGCGGATGTTGGTCAATTTCTTTTCTTTGGTCGGATTGACGACCAAGTCATTATCGCGGGCGTTTTCACCGACAATCATCCCTTCGTAGACATCATCCCCGGGAGCGACAAAGAGCTCCGATCGCTCTTGGAGTGCAAACAGGGAATAAGCAATCGCTTTGCCCGGAACCATCGAGACAAGAACACCGTTGGACCGCCGGGCCATGTCCGGACCTATGGGTTGGTAACCTGCAAATCGGTGGTGGATGATCGCAGTGCCTTGAGTGGCATTGAGCATCTTGGTACGAACTCCGATCAAGCCCCTTGCAGGTATCGAGAACTGCAGCAACGTGTAGTCGCCCCGTGGGGTCATTGTTTCCAGAATCCCACGGCGGTTTCCAACCATCTCCATGATCGGTCCTACGCGATCGGTCGGGACTTCCACGTTGAGAACTTCAAAAGGTTCATGCAACTGACCGTCGATCCGCTTGAGAACCACTCGCGGCTTGGAAATGCTCATCTCGTAGCCTTCGCGCCGCATCGTCTCGATCAAAACCGATAAGTGCAACACACCGCGACCACGCACGGCGAAAGCATCGGAGCCTTCTACGGGCGTCACGCGAAGTGCGACGTTGCGCTCGAGTTCTTTATCGAGCCGAGCTCGAAGCTGTCGGGTAGTGACATACTTGCCGTCTCGACCTGCCAACGGCGAGGAATTGATTCCAAAGACCATTTCCAGAGTCGGCTCGTCAACTCGCAAGCGAGGTAGCGGGTTGACTTGCCCTCGGTTGCAGATCGTATCGCCGATTTCGATGTTCTCCAGACCAATGACCGCGACGATATCGCCTGCGGTAGCCGATTCTGCATCGATTCGACCCAGCTTATCAAACAGCTGCAAATTGGCGACTTGGGATGCCACCACACGATCCTCTTTGGCGATGTCAACCTGCTGACCCCGCTTGATCGTTCCTGATTGAATTCGTCCGATGCCGATCCGACCTACGTAGTCCGACCAATCCAGATTCGTCACAAGCAATTGCAACGGAGCTTCAGGCTCAACGTCCGGACCTGGGATTTTATCGAGCATCATATCCAATAGCGGAACCATGTTCTGGCCCGGAGTACGCCAATCCAGCGTTGCATATCCTGAACGGCCAGAAGCATAGATCACATCGAAGTGGTCCATGTAGTGCTCGCCACCCAAGTCGACCAAGAGCATCAGCGCCTCTTCGACCACTTCATCGCAACGAGCATCGGGGCGATCGATCTTGTTGACCACCACGATCGGCTTAACCCCGCACTCAAGGGCCTTGGACAAAACGAAACGGGTCTGAGGCATCGTCCCTTCAGCCGCATCGATCAGAACCAAAGCACCGTCGGCCATGCGAACCACCCGCTCGACTTCTCCACCAAAGTCAGCGTGCCCAGGAGTGTCGATCAGATTGATCTTGATCCCCTTGTACTCCAAGGCGATGTTCTTCGAAAGGATCGTAATCCCTCGCTCACGCTCCAGATCGTTGCTATCGAGGATTCGCTCCCCTTGTAGCTGCGAATCCCGGAACTGACCGCTTTGTTTGAGCAAACAATCGACCATGGTGGTTTTGCCGTGGTCAACGTGCGCGATGATAACGATATTACGAATGTCTTGACGTCGCATAGAGTCGGATCGATTTTGGGCGTAAGGTGAATAGGGATCAGCCTTCGTCCGAGGCGCGGAAGCTGCCTACGAGCGTCGGGCTGTAGCGGCAAATTTGCTCGCCGGGGAAATACAAAGCCAACTCGCGGGAGGCCGACTCGGGTGAATCCGAAGCATGCACGAGATTCATCTGCCTTGAAGAACTGTAGTCGCCACGAATCGTTCCCGGAGCAGCCTTCAAGCCGTTGGTGGCTCCAAGCATCTCTCGAACCACTCGGATCGCTTCCAAACCCTCAATCGCCATCGCGACAATCGGAGCCGAAGTGATGAACTGTTCCAAATTAGGATAAAACGGCTTGCTCACATGCTCGGCATAATGCTCTCGAGATAACTCCGGAGTTACCTGCAACATCCGCATGCCGACAATATTAAGCCCTTTTCGCTCGAATCTCCCGATGATTTCGCCGATCAACCGGCGTTGCACACAGTCTGGCTTGAGCAGTACGAGAGTGGTTTCCATAATGATTTCTTCAAAAAACTGGTATCAAGGGACTCAGATCCAATCACTCATTGACTATCGGCGGGAATTGTCCCGATTTTTCAGTCTCAGGCTAGGCGAAATGGAGCTTTTCGTTTTCCCTATCCAACGATACCCTTCTATTAAGTTTGGCATCTGGTCCAAACCTGTACCGGACAGATTTGCTAGCCAATCCGATGCCCCCTGGGCACCTTTTTTGATGCGACGTGAGCCCTTATGAAGTTTAAATTCCCTGTAGTGATCATCGATGAGGATTTTCGCTCCGGAAACGCCTCTGGTTTAGGGATTCGGGCTCT
>JAGWZB010000175.1 GCA_018969045.1 Planctomycetota bacterium
CCATCTAAATGGTTTCCGCAGACTCAAGATTCCGCAAAAAACTTCGTTATTTCCAGGGCCGCTCTTTTTCCCTTAGGGGTATTCCAAGGGGATTGGCCGGTGCGATTGGCCTGCGGTGAGCGGGACTTCCATCACAAAAACGAATATCAGGGCTGGTCAAAAGGATTAAATCGCTGTGAAATTAGGAATAAGTTTCTGGGGCTTGGGGCACGAAATTCGGCGCGATTGCATCGAACTTCGGTGTCCGGCTTTTCGGATTGAAATTTTATTTTCTGTTGTATTTGCGGTGTTTTTGGGAGTTTCTGGTATGACCATTCGAGGACTGAGGCAGACGCGGCGCGGATTTACGCTTGTGGAGCTTTTGGTGGTGATTGCCATCATCGGTGTTTTGGTTGGCTTGTTACTTCCTGCGGTGCAGGCGGCTCGTGAAGCAGCTCGGCGGATGAGTTGCAGCAACAATATGCGTCAAATTTGCTTATCGATCGCCAATTTTGAGTCTGCTCGCAAAAAGCTACCCCCCTCGAGCATCAATCTCAGTGGAACTGGGACCGCAAGCGGGGTGGTTCAGCAGCAGCTATTGGAGTTCCGTAAGGACGGTGTCGATGGGACTCAGAATGGCCATTATGCAAATCAGTGTTTTTTAACGATTATTTTGCCCTTCATGGAGGCGACCAACGTCATCAATGCCCAGACCGCTGGTGCCCCAGGGGGGTACAGTGTCAAGCTGGATTGGTGGCATCCTCAAAACCGAGCGGCTGCTTCCACTCCGATTGCGACGTATCAGTGCCCCTCTTCGCCAGGCGAAAAGTTCTTGGATACGACAAGGTTGGGCAGTGGAGATCGCACTCGTTTTGCTGGCTCTGCGGGAGATTGGCGGCCTGCGGTGACCGACTACATGGCCGTCAACCGTGGCAATTGGAATGGCAGTGGAGCGGTTTGGAACATTCTGACCCAGAACAATCCGCCTTATCCGGGTGACTTTGGAGTCCGTGGGGGGATGGCTACCAATGAGTTCACCAAGTTGGCTGCGATCACCGATGGGCTGAGCAATACGCTCACGATTTCCGAAGCGGCCGCTAGGCCTGCAAGGTGGAGCAGCAACAATCGGATCGAGGAGTATGCCGGTGGCACCGGGGCTTACATGAATGGTCCGTGGGCTCATCAAGGCAACGACATCGCGGTGGATGGTTCTTGGTTCAACTCGGGAGCAACTCCACCTCAATTTGCGAACATTTCGTCGACCACTGCTGCCAACAGCCCCAACAAATGCAGTATCAATTGCACCAATCAGGGCGAGATCTACTCGTTCCATTCCGGTGGATCGCACGGTGGGCTGGGAGATGCGTCGGTTCAGTTCCTGAGCAGCTCGATTGACTTGCGGGTTTTGATGCTCATTTCCGCACGCGGAGACGGCACCCCGGTGACGCCCGATGCGTTCAACCAGTAATACTAGATCGTTTTCCGAGTATTGCTGAGAGTGATAGTCCTTGGAAAGCCGCATCCGATGGATGCGGCTTTTCGCATAATGCGATGATACGATCGATCTCGTCTAGGTCCGAGATTTCCGAGACCAGTCGGGTTTCGCCGGGTTGTTGACTCACCAAGAGGAGTTTGCCGCCAAAACGCATTAGCATCCATTGCTGTTTGGGTTGGAATTCAACAGTTGCGATCAGTTGAAGGACTTCTTTGGGAAGCTTCTTTTTTGTAAGCGGAGGCCAAGCTTTCTTGGCAAGAGTGGCCAATCCAAGGAATAGCGCAAGGACGATCCCAAGAGCAAAGAATGTGCTTAGAAGTCCACTGCTGCTTGGACTTTTCGTCCCGGGTTCCTGGATGTCGCGTGCATCTTTGAGGGGTTGGGGGCTGAGATTTGAGGAAGGTTTCAAAAGGGGAGTACTGGCTGCGGCTTGCCGGAGATTCGGGTCGTAGTATTTGATGGTCGCGGGGGATTGCGCCGTGGCGATATGCGGAAAAGCGATGGCCGTTAGTGCCAGAAGTATCACGAAGCCCCAAGCCGGTGATTTGGTCATGATTTTCGGTCGTTATTTGGAATAGTTCGAAAGCATTGGTTAAGAAATCAGTTCAACGACGCGAAAGCAAATACGGCCATCGAGGCAAAGAACATGCCCTTTGGCCAAGAGCCTATCACCTGCGAACAGGTCGACCAACGCATGGTCGGGGGAATCCAGCACCATGAGGGATTGGTCGGGCAAATCGTAGAGATCCGTTAGTGGAATTCTCGCTCGACCCAGTTCGATACGAATCTCATGATTTGGATTCTTGGAGATTTGATCAGACCCAGCCGGTTCGTTTGACGGTTGGCTGTCGGTCGCTTTGGTTTCGAGCCAAACCGAATCCAAGGCATTGAACTCTTGAAGTTGGTAGGGCTGGATTTGCGTTTCAAGAAGCGAGGAGTCCGCAAGGCTAAGGGCCTCGAGGGCATCGCGGAGCATCAGATCCGATTTTGCAATCGGTGCATCGGTACTTTCAGCCATTTCCTTCGGGTCCCTTTGCTATCAATCCACCGATGGATCCAAGGCGAGGTACTTGGATTCCGTCGTCTCAGGGGTTTCGCAAAAATCCTTCGACGAATCAAGTCGGATTCGTCCAAATCCGGTATGTCTTGAGAGGTTTATTGGTAAGATCATTGGAGGTGGGCAAGGCCCATGGAATTGGCGGATAGGCTTGGGCGGTTGAATCGGATTCTGGTCGTGTATTTTTCCTCGAGGACGGCATTTGCATGAAAGAACAAACATCTCAGGACGGTCGAATATTTGTCGAGACGATGGTTCTGTTGTTGCGGTCGGCCCCGACGCTAGATGAAATCAAGTCGGTGCTTGGGGATTTCAAGATCAACAAGGTTCGCAAGCAGGGGATCGACACTTGGGAGCATTGCGGTCCGGCTCTTTTTTTGGAGTATCGCGAGGAGTATTTTGGGCAGTACGTGATTGATATCGTGGATCGACCTTGGCCCGATGAGTTGGATTACGACAAACCCGAAACGAAGTTGCACAAGGCATGGCGAGAGGGGTGTTTTGGGATCAGCACTTGCCCGGGAGCTTTGGAGCGTGCGGCTGAGCAGTCTTGGGTTTGGCCCGAGGGTCGTGAGCAGATCAAGCAGGCCAAGGCCTTTCTTCGGGTTCGTACGACTTTCATGTTGGATCGCGACGAGGAGTTCGAGGAGGACGATTGGATTCCTGAGGACTATGACGCGCCTGAGGAGCTCATGGAGATCCACACGGTTGTATCGGCCTTATTCAAATTGCCACAGGTGATATGTTATTTCAATCCTCAGGGGGAAGTGCTTCGCGATGCGAAGTCGTTTGAAGAGGCGGACGATTTGTACTACGACAACGAGTTGCCAGCGTTGGAGTTATGGTGCAATGTGCGTCTATTTCGGGTCAATGAAGAGTGGACGATGATGGACACAGTCGGCAATTCGCAGATCGGCGTTCCGGATTTGGAAGCCGTATTCTTTGCGGATGCTTATTCTCCCGCGGAAGTCGACGAGCTGCTTAGGCTCACCACCATGTGCTTTTTGGAGAACCCGGACTTCGATGGCGAGAGCATGCAAGACGAGAAGGGGACGACTTGGAAGATGACTCATCATGCCGACAGCATTTGCGACCCGCCCAGGCAAGTGGTTCGGTTGATCCCGGACGACTCCCGAAAGGTTCCCGAGGAAGTTTCAACCTAGGTTTCGATTGAGGATAGGTTTCCTTAAAGGTTTCGTGGGCAGCTAGAAAACGACTTGCTAGCATGTTGGGTTTTGAATTCGAGAACGCAAGATTTTCAAGATGACATTATTTGAGGTGAGATGATGAAGAGATTTATTGCTTGCTGGGCTTTATTGTTTTTAGGGCAACATGTTATTGCGCAAGAGGGGGGTGCTCAGTTCAACCAAACGCTTCAAAAAGCGCTGGCAGCCAAGGACTTTGACGCAGCGATCCAGTTGCTTGACGAAAGCCAAGATGCACCGTTGGCCCAAAGGGTCACTGGACGCATGCAATTAGCCTCTATCTTGATGCAGTCGAACCGTCAGCAAGAGGCGATCGAGCAGTCAATCAAAGGCGCGAAGCTTGCAATCGATGTGGCAAGGGATGGGAAGTTGCCCAATCAAAACCTGGTTAGCGCGGTCATGATGGCTACCTCCATGAGTCGGTCCGTCGAGGGGTCCACGTCAAGTCCATTGGTATCTGATGCGCTGGAAATCGTTCGAAGCAAGCTCAGCCAAACCGAATTGACGACTGACCATCGGTTGGTTTTGGATTTGCTTCGAACTCAGTTCCAAACAGGGCAACCCAGCGATCAGGATCTGGCAAGGTCTTTGATGGACAAGCACATTGCAAAGTCGGAGGAGTTGTTTGCCAAGGACAGCTCCGACCCTGCAAAAGCGACGACGATGCTCGGGATATGGAACACACAGATCCAAACGGTCGATCCTCAGAAAGGCCATAGGGTTTACAAGTCAGCCAGTGAACATGCTGAGAAGCTCATCAAGGAGTCGGCCAACCCTGGTTTAGTGGCAGCTTATACAAACCTAGCCTCCTCATACATTGGCAGGAATGCTCGCAATGAACCGGATCTAGCATTGGCTGCCCTGGATTCCGCGAAATCGGTGCTTGGGGAGGTTTCATCTGAGGACAGGTTGGTCAAGCAATCGGTCGAGATGTTCCTGAAGAATTCCCAGAACATGGAGAGAACGATTCAAGGGGCCAAGAGGCTCCTTTCAATGATCGGCCAGCCGGCACCTGAAATCGACCCTATGGAGTGGGTCAATGGCGAACCGCTTAGCAAACTAAGCGATCTCAAAGGCAGGGTTGTTTTGATCGACTTTTGGGCCGTATGGTGTGGTCCGTGTATTGCTACTTTCCCGCATCTGAAGCACTTGGATCAAGAGTACAGCGACAAGGGGTTGACTATTTTGGGGGTAACCCGTCAGTACAACATGAAATGGGATGAAGCCAAAGACAATTTTGTCAGAGGGGATTCTCCTGTTGAGCTTGAGGAAGAAATGGGGATGTTGGAGAAGTTCATCGCCAAGCATCAGCTAACCCATCGCACCATGGTAACTCCAGAGAAGAGTGAAATGCAGTCACAGTATGCGGTCACCGGGATTCCTCATGCGGTGTTGATAGATAAGCAAGGATTGGTTCGGCTGGTTAAAGTTGGTTCTGGCAGTCAGAATGCTGAGGAGATCGAAAGCACGATCAAGAAGTTATTGGCGGAGTGAATCAAGCACCCACGACAGTGACAGGAGTTTGCTAATCAGAAGTGCGATGAAGACTAGGTTGCGATGAAAACCAAGTGGAAAGCGAGGCTGCGGCTTTGGGGTAAGAAGCGAGGCGGAAGGATGTCGGGCTGGTGGTTCATCGGCTCGTTGGGTGAGGCCCTTTTTTTCGCAATCGTTTTTCTCATTGGCGTATTCCTTTCGGCGATTCTCATCAGTTGGCAATTGATGTCGCAGAGCACACAACCATTGAAGGTCGGATACGGTTTTTGGTTGTTCCTGGGAGTCTGTCTGTCGTTTGCAGTCTTGGGTATCGTTGGTTTCTGGTATCGGGTGCTCAAAGTGGTCACCAGCGATGAGCATCGCGAGGTCATCGGCAAGCGTGGGATTATCCCAGAGCCATTGAGTGGATCCCATCCGATGAAGAAACCGACGCCTGTGCCGAGTATTCCTGATGTGAGACGGTTCACCGACAGTCCTGGCGCGCGACTGGCCTATAGGCTTCCTAGCCAAATACCTGAGAACGGAGCTTTGGTGGCCTTGGGGATTTTCGCGATGGCTTGGAGTGCAATGATTGCCGTTTTTGTGGTGATGGCAGCCGACGCCTATTTGCGTTCGAGTGTTCCTTGGCAACTGGTATTTCTATTGATTCCAGGAATATATGTGGCAATACGCTCGGCGAGACTGTTTTTTCGCTCCTTCATACGAACCCTTGGCATCGGGTCTACGACTGTTGAGATCGAAGATTTACCTTTGATTCCCGGCCGAGAGTATCGATTGGAAGTGGTTCAGTATGGGCGGTTGGTGATCAAGAAAATTGCAGTTCGACTGGAGTGTCAGGAGGAGAGTACTTATCATTTTGGAACGGACTTGAGAACCGAGCGTCAGACGGTTTTCAGCCAAGAGATCGCTTCGCATGGTAGGGATCGTATCGATTGGGGCTACCCGCTTCGTCTTGAATGCAGCTTTTGTGTTCCTGAAGATGCGATGCATTCGTTTCAGAGCAAGCACAATGCGATCCATTGGAAAATAGTTGTCGACGGAGAGGCAAATCGATGGCCATCGTATTCCCGAAGTTTTCCCGTAGTCGTTTATCCGAGCTCCAGGTTGAGCCAAGCGATAGTCGCGTCATGATCCGATTGATCGGTTTGCAGCCGACTTACATGCCCGGCCAGACCATTGAGTTTGAGTACAGGGTAGCCAATATCGACCGCGGTTCGATTGTCGCCGTGGAGTGCTCGGTGTGTTGGGTGACCGAAGGGAAAGGAACGGAGGATTTGGGCGTTCACTTTTTCCAGCGATTGGCAGGTGATTCACTCGCAGCGATCGATTGGAGCATTGCGCAGAAGATTGCTTGTCCATTGCCGATATCGCCGGTTTCTTACGAGGGCAAGTTACTGAAAATATCCTGGTGTGTTCGAGTGCGGTTTTTCCTTGGTGATGGAACCGAGTTGATGGCTCAGCAACCTTTTTATCTTGGGATGCTCACTCGCGAAGTATGATGGCTTCGAACCCATTTTCTTCCCGTTATTTGGAACCCGGAGCGATTCCATTTTGCTTTCGGGATAAGCAAACGCTCGAAGTGCTGGCGCAGCGATTTGGCCAGTGGCAACACAGGCAGTCAAGTTCTTTACGGCTTGCGATCGTGGGCCCTCATGGTTCAGGAAAATCGACCTTGATGAGTCATCTTAGTCGCAGGCTCGACTGTCCATTGGTGGTTCTTCATTCGTCGACGTCGAAATGGAACAATCTTCAGCTCGTGATGCAATCGGCCCGCAAGCAAAGGTTGTTTCTTGTAGACGGATACGAGCAATTGCCGCTCTGGGGGCAGGTTTTGTTGTTGGCTCGGTCCAAGTTGCATCGTATTTCCTTGGGGGTCACGGCCCATCGCTTGCCCAGAGCTTTTGAGCTCTTGTGGGAAACGCGAGTTGATTCCAAGGTGGAGACTTACGTCATCGAGCGATTGCTCAGGGAGGTCTCACCGCAGGTTCAGTCGGCCCTTATGGAATCTGAGGCATGGAAAGTATCGCGGAGCAAGCGGGGAGCCAATCTTCGTGAATCTTTGTTTGACATGTACGACTGGTGGCGGGATACCGTCGACGGGAATTCGCGGTCCCGATAGACTTAAGGGACATTTGCTCACCATTGGTCTTGATCTTGGAAACTATCTATGTCAGTCGTGATGAATCTCCCCGGCTCGTTTTATCTTGGACGCCGATACGATCTTGCGGACCGCAAGCGAACTGAGTCGCAAGTTCATTATGAATCGAAGCATCTTACCACCCATGCGCTTTGCGTTGGAATGACCGGTAGTGGCAAGACGGGCTTGTGCGTCAGTTTGCTTGAAGAGGCTGCGTTGGATGGGATACCTATTATCTGCATCGACCCAAAAGGGGATTTAGGCAATTTACTCCTGACGTTCCCTGAGCTGAAGGCAGACGATTTCAAGCGTTGGCTTGATAAGTCCGAGGTGATGGCCAAACGCAGCGATGATGACCGAGATCTTTCCGACGAGGAGTTGCTTAGCAAGACCGCTGCTCAGACTGCCGATAGTTGGGCCAATGGTCTGAGGGATTGGGAGATGAATTTGGAGTATTTGAAAACTCTTGATCAGATCGAAAAGGTCATTTACACACCGGGGAGCAACGTAGGTGTGCCGCTGACGGTTTTAAGCAGTTTGGATGCCCCTTCTAGGGAGGTGCTTGACGATGACGAAGCCCTTCGGGATCAGATATCCAGTGCGGTTTCAGGGCTTCTTGCGTTGTTGGGAGTCAATGCGGACCCGTTGACTAGTCGAGAGCATATTTTGATATCGACGATCCTCAAGGATGGATGGTCTAAGGGTCAGGACATATCGATGGAGAATTTGATTCGATTCATTCAAACACCGCCGGTCAAGAAGGTTGGTGTGATGGATATCGATTCGTTTTTTTCGCCCAGCGACCGAGGCAAGTTGGCCATGTCGCTGAACAATCTACTGGCTTCTCCGGCCTTTGCAGGTTGGATGCAGGGCCAAGCACTCGACATTGAATCTCTGCTTTATACATCCTCTGGAGCACCGAAGATTTCGATCATTTCGATTGCGCATTTGAACGATTCGGAGCGGATGTTTTTTGTAACGATTTTGCTCAATGAGTTGGTTTCCTGGATGCGGAGTCAAAATGGAACCAGTGCATTGCGGGCGATTTTTTACATGGATGAGATCTACGGGTATTTTCCTCCGGCGGCCAAGCCACCCAGCAAAGGTCCGATGATGACGTTGCTCAAGCAGGCCCGTGCTTTTGGTTTAGGGATCGTCCTTGCGACTCAGAACCCGGTCGATCTTGATTACAAAGGGCTATCGAACATGGGGACTTGGTTTCTGGGGCGATTGCAAACCCAGAGGGATAAAGACCGAGTTCTCGATGGCCTCGAAGGGGCATCGCTACAGCAAGGGGCCTCGTTTGATCGCAACGCGATGGACAAGAATTTGTCGGCTTTGGGCAAACGGGTGTTCTTGCTCAACAATGTCAATGACAATGCCCCGACGATTTTTCAGACTCGATGGGCTTTTTCGTTTTTGCGAGGTCCGTTGTCGCGACCTGAAATCAGTGGTCTGATGCAAAGCAAAAAGAGTTTGGTTCTTGGGGGGCGTGACCAGTCCAATTCAAATCAGGGGCAAGAAAGGGATACTCTTGGTGCGAAATCGCCGTCTGGGGCGACCGATGCGTCGGTCAGCGGATCGGTCCAGTCTGGTCCACCGATTGTACCGGCGGGAGTCGAGGTCAAGTATTTGGTTCCCAACAAAGCATTTCGTCCGAGCAATCGATTGGAGTATCGCCCGGCGCTATTTGCCAATGCCAGCATCCACTTTGTGCGAGCCACTGGGGATGTCGATGTGTGGAACGATTTGCAAATCCTTACGCACATCGACCAAAAGGTTGGTGAGCAATTGTGGGAAGACTCCAAGAGGCTTGAAGCCAGAAGCTATGAATTTAGTGAGCCTGAGCGAGATTTCTCGTTTGTCGAACTTCCAGTGGAGTTGCTTCAGGTGAAGAACTACAAGGCATGGGAGAGGGAGTTGGCCGAGTACCTTTTTAGGCATGAGAAATGTGTGTATTACTCCTGCAAAGCGCTCAAGCGAAATTCTTCGCCTGGACAAAGCGAATTAGATGCTCGGATGGAGTTTGCTCAATTTGCACGGGAGAGCCGTGACCAAGAGATGGAGAAGTTGCGAGCCAAGTACGAAGACAAATTAAGGACGTTGCAGTCCAAGGTTTTGATGGCTCAGCAGAGGGTAGATAAGTTGGTTGATGAGGCCAAGTCTAAGCGGATGGATGGGTTGGTGAATCTTGGTACGAGCATTTTTGGAGCGTTGCTGGGGAACAAAACTCGCAGTGGATCGAGGACTTCGTCGGCGGTCCGGGATTTGACGAATGCTGCGAGCAAGGGTAGTGATATTTCCCGAGCGCAA
>JAGWZB010000176.1 GCA_018969045.1 Planctomycetota bacterium
TGATCCGTGTTGATTAGCGGTTTAAAAAAGACCGGACCGCTAATGGGCACTCATGAACGCTGATAAACAGCCAATTCGAACCCCAGGCTCCCAGCGGCCCTGCGATTAGCGTTGATCCGTGTTGATTAGCGGTTAAAAAAAGATCGGACCGCTAATGGGCACTTATGAACGCTGATAAACAGCCAGATCCGAACCCAAGGCTCCCAGCGGACCGCTGATGGGCACTCATGAACGCTAATAAACAGCCAATTCGAACCCAAGGTTCCCAGCGGCCTGCGATTAGCGGTGATCCGTGTTGATTAGCGGTTTAAAAAAGACCGGACCGCTAATGGGCACTTATGAACGCTCATCAGCAGCCCGATTCGAACCCAAGGCTCCCAGCGACCCTGCGATTAGCGGTGATCAGTGTTTACCTTTGGGTTGTCTTTACTGGGGTTGGGGGTCGATGCCGGTGGAATCAGCTTGTCCTGCGATCCTGGTAGGATGACTGAACTACCGGAATTATTACCACCAACTGGCACGGAAAGGGGTTGTGCAGGGACCAATCCGGCACGATACAAGCGTTGATAATCCACAGGTTGGATATTAGCCCCCTGAGCACCGGCTTTGCTATGCATCCCGAGCGACTCAAGCTTCGATAGCAACGTCTCTACCTCCTCATGCACTAGCTCCGTCGAGGCAACGGCCAAAACCGATCCGACCGATTCGACGCGACTTTGACCTCCTTGGCTGTGCCACCGATCCGGCTGCACCGTCGATTCAATCAACTGCAAGACTTTGCCCATGTCCTGACTGTTACTGATCACATGCGCCAAATCATAAACTCGGATCGTTCGTTGGAATTGATCCTCACGCGGATTGATGATTTGCAAGCTGTCCTGGTGAATCACGTAATCCATCTGCATGGGCCTCAGTAACCTCCTTAGAACATCTCGCACTTTGCCCTTGGCCTCAAGCATCACCAACGAATCATCCATTCCAGCTTGGTTTGCCGTGTAGGGGATCCCATGCTCACCGAGAATGGCCTCAAGCGCTGCAGGAAGTTCCGCACCCGAAAGGCTAATGTTGATTTCTTTGTCCAACGCTTCGCGAAGCGCCTCCTCGGCCTTCATCGCTTGCTTACCTCGCAATAACCAACCTGGCTCGTCCCCCTTGGGCTTACCCCACCAAATCACGGCGCTATCGGCGCTAACCATTCCTCCGATACTACCCTCGATACGGCCTCCGCCCATGCCCGGCTGGCCACCGCCCATCATTCCACCCATTCCTGGCGGGCCGCCGCCCATTCCTGGCCGCTGTACTACATAGCCATCCGGTCCTATCGCTGGCGCGTAGCCTTGCGCAAGGGGACCCGTCGCGACGGGAATCAATGGTTGAGAAGGCATAGTGCGTTGACTAAATCTTTGCCGTTCTGCTTGCGACCAAGCAATTCCAGCTAAAACTCCTAGCCCGCAAACCCCGGCGACTCCGAGCAGTGCACCTAACCGAAACGCCCACTTTCGATAAGACATAATGAACCTCTCTATCTTCAAATAATTTATCTTCGAACTCGATCCTTCCAAGCCACCAAAAACGCGATCAACCGCTCATGCTCGGGCTCCGTCCCATTGACCATCAACACCGATCGATCAAGCGTCAACTCGGGCTGATCATCTTGGCTCGACCTAAGTAGTCTTCTCGCTGTATCGACCAACTCTAATGCCTGCTGATCATTCTGTGTCACATGCGATAAGCAATACGATCGGACCACGGGCCGAGCTTCGACCGACTCCCGGCTTGCTATCTCTACGCGATCTGCGTGGACAATGTAACCCAACTCTTGGCGTGTGAGGATCCGCGCAAGCAAACTACTACGAGTGCCTCTCCCACTTATGAATATTCGCTTATTCGATCCATCGATATTGGATTCCAACTCATGAGGAATCTCCCCAAGGACTTGAGCGATCGCATCGCCTAGAGGTACATCTTGGATGTTGACATCGATGGGCTCACTGAGCCGTCGCAAGAGCGGTTCTTCAGGTGGTGCCGGCAGTGGATCGACTTGTATCCAATTCCCAGTTGGACTGACCAACGTAGGTGTCGATGATTGGCTTGGCGTAAACATCAAAGATTTACCTTGATATAAAGCGATTCCAGCCACTGGTCCGAGGACGCCAAAGATGCAAAGTGCCAAGCCTAGTGCAAGCCAAACAGGTCGGTTGCGTTTGATTCTCGAGCGATCCGAATGGATCAGTTCCGATGGTAGTTGGACATTCAGTGGCTGCTGCACATGCGCTAGACACTGCTCGAAAAGCCGGGAGACTTCGGCTGCTGTAACGTATCGATCCGATGGACTTTTGGCCATCATTTTTTCGATGATTGCCGAGAGCCACTGGGGTATCTCGGGATTGAGTTCTCGTATCGGTTTGGGCTGGGACTCTTCGACTAGCTTAAGCACCTTCCAAGGCGATTGGGCTCGAAAGGGTGTACGGCCCGTGCACATGGCGTACAAGACACTGCCAGCACTAAACACGTCGCTCTGCTCGGTGAGTTTCTCGCCACGAGACTGTTCAGGGGACATGTAGGGAGGTGTTCCGGGCATCATACCCGAAGCCGTCACGCGGGCATCATCGATGGTTTGAGCCAATCCGAAGTCGGTCAAAAGGGCCCGGTCGATGCCTTCCTCAAGAATCACATTGGCTGGTTTCACATCGCGATGGATGAGCCCTTGGGCATGGGCTGCGGCCAGCCCAGCCATCAACTGTTTGCCGATGCGTAGGATCTGCTTAAGCTCCAAGGCTCCTTGACGATCGATTTTGGCTTGCAGTGATTCACCTGGGATAAATCGCATCACGATAAAAGGAATCTCTCGCTCAGTTTGGACATCGTAGATCGGAACGACATCTTCGTGCACGACGGCAGCAGCAGCCCTGGCTTCTTTGTTAAACCGCTGCCTTGCTGACCCATGAAAAGCCAAAGTCGGCGAAAGCACCTTGATCGCGACGACCCGATGCAACTGGGTATCGAACCCTCGATAGACGATCCCCATACCGCCGGCACCGATCATGCTTTCGATGTCATAGCGTCCAATACGCCCAAGCATCTCTGGATGGCTCGATGGAGTAAGCAAGCGTTTCGAGAGAGACTGATTCCAATCGTCGACTGGATTGGCATCCAACTCATGGCTTGATGAAAGGATCTCGCGAGCCTCTTTCCAATCGCTTGCATCGCCGGACAAATCCTCTAGCGACTTACGACACACTTCGCAGCGTTCGATGTGAGCCAAGGCCAGATCCGAATCGAATTGTCCAAGTTGTCCATCGAGCAAATTTGAAAGTTGCTCAAGGCTGCAACAATCCACCGAGGGCTGAGATCTCATTCTTGGCTCTCCCATTGCTTGACCAATTTTCGAATTCGATCTAATACGCGGCATCGACTCAAGTAGACGACTCCTTCCCGAACCTCTAAGTGACGAGCTATATCGGCAACAGCTCGATTTTCGATGGTCGATAGCCAGAAAGCTTGCCAAGTCGTCTCGGCAACCGCTTCACGGACTTGCTTGGCTGCGCGCACAAACACTTCCCATCGATATTCCTGATCCCAGTAGACGGAAAGCTCAGATGTGCCAGCCGGGATCGCTTCCCACTCTCGACTTGGACCACTCTCGGGCCGGGTGGCTTTTCGAGTGAGCAAGTCCAGCGTTTTGTTTTTTGCAATTCGCGACAACCAGCCTCGGAAGGAACCTCGTTGGGGATTATCCAACCATTGATCGATGGACTGCGATACGGCCAAGAGAACTTCTTGGACCACGTTCTCTACATCGGCTCTTTGGAGTCCCATTCGAATGGCTGTCTTTCGGATCACGGGCGAGTACAGATCGGTGAAGCTTCGCCACGCAGACGCATTCTGGTGGTCGCGAAGCTTGATCAGCAAACTGGCTCGTGTTTCTGGTGGGGAATCGCTCATAGGATTTGCAGTAAAATACCGTCTTTCAAAGGGTTAGACGCACCCAAACCTAGAATCTTTCACGTGCCTAAGAGTTATTTTAGGAGTTGATTGCTTGCGCGTTGTTTTGGCCAGTCGCAAGGATTTAGGGGCCCGACTTGGTGTTTTTTTCAAGTGCGGGTAGGATTAGAGGACCAAGGTGGATTGCCAGCGGAGTTTTGAAAACCCTTTTGGTAAACATCTTCTTGTAAGCATCTTTTCAGTGAACTTCTTTTCGGTAAGCGTATCGTATGCCTGTGCAATTTCGTTGCCCCTGTGGGGCGAATCTTCGCTCCAACGAATCGGTAGCTGGTAAGAACATCACTTGTCCGAAATGCGGTACACAGCTTCAAATAGAGCCTGCTGTGGCCGAGGCGACGCCTGCAGCCAAAGCGATGCCTACCGCATCCAAAGCGACCCCCAAGCCATCCAGTCCACTGGATGGGTTCGATTGGGATTCTCAGCCTGCCTCCTTGCCATCGGCTCCGTTAGCTCCTTCGTCGAAGATGACTTACTCGACGAAGAAGTCAGCACCTATGCCGATCGGTAAGTGGATTGCCCTAGGAGCCATTGCTGCTGCGACTGCCGGAGGTTTAGGAGTGTTCTTGCTCAATCGCAAGTCATCGATAAGCGATTCGTTTCAAGCGGCCGAAACGGCAAGGCCATCATCAGTATCCAAACCAAGCAGCTCTACATCAACGGGTGTTGCAGCAGCAAACAATCCTGCAACCGGTGGACCTGCCGCACGGATCCTGGGTTCGGCTGGTCCAGAGACCACCAACGCGAACACTCCTGCGCTGAAACTTGCGGAGGAATTTGCAAGTTACGCGCGGCAAGGGAGCGCCGAACTGGCTTTGAAGATGATCGCTAACGAGGACTTCGAGAAACGGCTCATCGATGGACCAACGGCTTCGTGGGAAGCCATCATGAAAAAGCTCGAAACACCCCGAGTGTTGGGCCATCTTAGGAGCAAAAGCCTTGAAAGCACTCCCCTGGACGAGGGATTCCGGCATTGGCGTGTCCTTGGTGAAACCAAGCACGAAGGGCAACCTGCAGTGCTGCTAAGGTATTACTCAGATCCTGAGTATCCGCGTCAATTGATAAGTAAATCCGACAAGATGCTCGAACTCACGCAGATCCTCAGCATGGAGGAGTTCAAGAGCCAAGCTAAAGATTTGGTTCTTTATCATGCCAAAGACCGAAATCGAAATGCACCACCGAGCATGCCGGATACCCATGGCTTTCTGCCCCCACGCTTCGGCTACATGATGTTGATCCTTGATAACTCTGGATCACAGCCCAAAATCGTCGACATTGTCAGTGTTCTTGGCCAAGTCCCGATGAGCCAAATGGCCGGTCATATTTTCCTCAGGGACTATCAAGTCATTCAGATCGGTATCGGATCCGATACCGAGTATAAGAAGCGAATCGACAAAGCGAATTCGTTCGGTAGAAAGGCGTTTTCAATCTATGGCACCGTTGCACAAACGGGCGATTTTGAGAATGGGAGTGAGGTGATCCAATATCCAGCGTTGTGGTTTCGTGAGCCTGAGAACCTCGGGCCAGATTTCAAGGAACGGAGCAACAAGACCATCACCGATTGGCTGGCCAGCCACGAGCCGAGCCGCACCACAAGGCTGATCAAAGTCGCCAATGCACTGAATCAATCCTCATCCGACGCTTCAGCCTCAATCGATGAATTCAAAAAACAATATCCAGGGGATCCTGGTGCGGATTTGGCCGTGATTTCGTTTGCAATGACTTCGCTTGAACCCAGACTGCCCGAGCAACATTTGAGCCTGATCGATCGATCTGCCGAGTCGCTTTACAAAGCATTCAATGACCCTTTCATGCTCTTTGTTCGAGGATTGGTTCAGCAAGCCAAAGGGGATCAAGCCGCTTCGGATACGTTCATGCAACAAGCCAATCAAGCTGGGTTTGTCGCAATGCGTATGCTTAGGCAACCCTTCGAACAAGCTGTACAAAGCGGTCAAAAAGAAGTGGTGTTCGCTGCGTTGAAACAGATTGGAGACTATTGGTCGACCAAGGCGGATTTGGACAAGTCCTCGAATGCCGAGGGGCAGTTTGGGAACCTTTGGACCACCGCAAAGAATAAGGCAGATGGAGTCAATAGCCATTTGGTGCAGCGCGATCCGATCAGTGGAGGGCTAGGGCGACGCGATCCGGGTAAAAATCCGGAGTCGTCTTCGATGGGTAGTGGGGTACCACAGGGGTTGCAGCAAGCACGCTCGCGATCCGGCAGCGACCCGAGTACGACTCGGCAGGATCCTTTTTCAGGTCCGATGCGTCGCGAACCCGGTTTCGCCGGCCCGGGTGGACCTGGTGGTCCTGGTGGACCTGGTGGTTTCCCACCACCACCTGCCTCTTCGTCGGAAAACGTCCGCTTTGTGCTTGAATCCAAGTCGACGATGGATCCAAATGCGATCCTTGATAAGCTCAAGACGAAACTGAAAACCGGTAATTTTCAAATGTCTCATTCGGGCAATAACGCCACGATCACACTTGGGTTTGCTGGCCCATTGGACGAAGCGCTCCAAGCGGTGGATTTTGGTAAAGTCACCAAGAAGGATGAAGCGACACGGACCATCACTATCGAATTGCCTTAGTGGCCACTGATAGTCGCTGATTTCTCCGAAATCACCGCGGTCAGTTTGGAACGGTGCTGGATTCTCTAAGCTTTGCCATGAGCAGCCATTAGCGGACATAAGCGCCCATTAGCGGTTGTCGTCGCCCATTAGCGGTTGTTGTCCGCCATTAGCGGTCTATTTCATGGGACTGCCAACTCTTGGTCGCAGCTTCCATGATTTTTTCTTGGGTCGCATCTTCGATTCGAAACTCGGCCGTTTTGCGGCCTTCGCTAAGCACCATGATTCGATCGCTGATGGTTAGTAGCTCGGGCAGTTCGCTACTGGTGACGATCACGCCGAGTCCTTCGGCGCATAAGCTTCGTATGACCCGGTACAATTCGGCTTTTGCTCCGACATCCACACCGCGGGTTGGGTCATCGAGCAGGAGCACTTTGGGACCTGTGAGCAGCCATCGACCGACGATGCACTTTTGCTGGTTTCCCCCGCTCAATGCCCCGATGGGGGGTGTCAAGCCTGCGGTCTTGATCCTAAGTTTTTCGACCATCGACTCGCTGAGTTGTTCTTCTTGGTAAGAATTGAGCATTGGGCCGATTGCCGCGTCGCGCAGCGAGCACATGGAAATATTTCGCCCGACATTCATGGTATTGAAAATACCTAACCGTTTTCGGTCCTCGGTCACCAAAGCCAAGCCGGCTTGTTTTGCATCTGCCGGATGACGCGGCTTGATCGGATACCCTTCCAAGAGGATCTCCCCAGTGGGTTCCAGGGTACTGGCACCAAAGAGGCATTCCAATAGCTCGGTGCGTCCTGCGCCCATCAAACCAGCGATCCCGAGGACTTCACCTCGATAAAGCTCGAGCGAAATGTCTTTCAATCGATAGCCGCGCGCATGGCCTGGCCACTCAAGGGATAGGTTTCGGACTTCCAGGACCAATTCGCCACGTTGGCTGCGAGGCCCAAGCTCGAGCGACTCGATATCGCGACCGACCATAAGCTTGGTAATCTCGCCGGGCGTTGTTTCTTTGGTGTTTCGAGTGGCGATGAACTGTCCATCTCGCAAAACTGTAATGCGATCCGATAAATGAAAAACTTCCTCCATCTTGTGCGAGATGTAAAGAATCGTTGTCCCTTGGCTGCGAAGTTTCGCGATGACTCGATAAAGGCGTTCGACCTCAGATTCGGTCAGCGCACTGGTTGGTTCGTCCATGACCAAAATACGACTGTTGATGCTCAGCGCTTTGGCGATCTCGATAAGCTGTTGATCACCGACTCGGAGCGAGCCGGCAAGGCGATCCGGAGGGATGTCGCAATCGAGGGATTCCAGCAAATCGGCCGCTTGGGCCTCCATCGCGCGATCGTCACGGAGAAACAATCCATTTCGCAACTCTCGTCCCAGAAAGATATTGGCAGCGACGGACAACTGTTCGACCAGGTTGAGTTCCTGGTGGATGATACTGATCCCGACGGATTCAGCGTCTTTCGTGCCGGAAAAGTGAACCACATCCCCATCGATCAACAACTCTCCTTCGTAGGAAGTGATCACCCCCGAGAGGATCTTCATGAGCGTGCTTTTACCCGCCCCGTTCTCTCCGCAGATCGCGTGGAGTTCGCCCGGCATGACATCAAAGGAGACTTCGTGCAAGGCCCGTGTGCCGCCAAAGCGTTTGCTGATGCGGTTGATCGAGATGACAGGCTGGGTCATGTCTGACCATTCACGCTGGGGCGAGATTCCAAAAAGGCCCGAATGCTCAGCGCTACAACCACCGTAACGCCGATCAAAAAAGCTTGGTAATTGGCATACCATTCCCGAGCGCCAAAAAAGAGCAAGTAGGACAGTCCGGTCAGAAGCCCGAGCGTGGGGATGACGCTCCAACCGATCGCGTTGGAGAAATACTTCTTGCTGGCGATTTTACTGCTGCCCCGCTGTGAAAAGGTCACGGCGACTACCACGACAATACCGACGATCATACCTTCGTACACATCGGCACCCGTTCCAACAATTTTTTGAACCGCATCGATAATGGTCCGCAGGAACAAACAGCCCAAGATCGTGCCGGAGATCGTACCGACTCCACCTTGGAGCGAGCAGCCGCCGATGACCGAAGCGGCGATGGCATTGAGCTCGTAGCCTCGGGCCATGATGTCCGGCTTGGCCGATCCGGTATCGGCAAAGGAGATGATTCCGACGATCGATGCCGAAACTGCTCCGATGACATAAGCGAGCCATTTGAGCCTATCGGTCCGGATACCACTAAGCTTGGCCGCTTGCTCGTTCCCGCCCATGGCTTGCAGGTGACGGCCCGTGACAGTCCGGCTCATGAGAAACCAAAGCAGCAACGCAAACAAAATAAACAGAATCGAGATCGAGGTGACATCCTTAAGGCTTTCGCGAAGCCCTAGATCTGAAAAATCGATTTGCGATTTACCGCCGGTGATCGTTGGCGTTAATCCGCGTCCAAAACTGCGCAGTCCCACCAGTGTTGCCAAGGTCGCAACAAACGGGGGAAGGCCGACACTGGTGATGAGCCATGCATGGAGGGTACCGACCATCGCACCCACAAGGAGTGTCCCTGCGATGCTCAGCACAACGGCGTTGGTGGAAACATGACCAGCTTTAAAACCCTCGGGGTCCAAAACGATCATCAGAGATCCAAACACCGTGGCGCTCATCGCGATGACCGACCCGCTCGATAGGTCGATTCCCCCGGAGATAATGATAATCGCCGCACCCAGCGCAAAAAAACCTAGCAGAACCGTTTGACGCAGGATCAACTCCACGGAGTCTGCAGGTTTGTTCCAATAGGTGTTACGGGTATCTAGCAGCATTGTGACTAGAACCACGAATACCCATGAGACAATCAACTTGAACTCGACGCTCGATAGCAGGCGTCCCAAAGGACTTGTCGTCTCGTTGCTCATGAACTGGTCAAATCGTACTTCTTGAGCCATTCTTGGAAGGAAGGCAAGTCGAGGAACTCGACACTCTTGCCAAACGACTCAAACATCTCCGGTTTCAAGGCAGAGCCTTGCGGAGCAACCACTTTCAGACCTGTATCGAGGATATCTCCGCCAGG
>JAGWZB010000177.1 GCA_018969045.1 Planctomycetota bacterium
AGGACACGGGCACCCTAACTTAAAAACCCCAAATCTCGATCGCCTGGAACGCGAAGGCCGAAGCTTCAAGAATTTCTTCGTCTCACCGACTTGCTCCCCCACTCGTTCGGCTTTGATGACCGGTCGACACGAATTTTTTAATGGAGTGACCCACACAATTCTCGAACGAGAACGCCTAAGCCTTGGTGCCGTGACAATCGCTCAAGTCCTTCAAAGAGCCGGCTATCAAACGGGTGTTTTCGGCAAGTGGCACCTCGGAGACCAGGACGCTTATCAACCCAACCAACGGGGTTTTGACGAGTCTTTCATCCATGGAGCCGGGGGCATCGGGCAGACCTACTCAGGAAGCTGCGGCGACGCGCCAGGAAACACCTATTTTAATCCCACCATCCTGCACAATGGGACATTTGAAAAAACAAATGGATACTGTACCGATGTATTCTTTGATCGCGCTCAAAAGTGGATCGCTTCGCTCCAGACTCAACCCGATAGGCAGCCTTTCTTTTGCTGGCTTGCCACCAACGCCCCGCACGCTCCTTATGATGCCAAGCCAGAGGATGCGGCGAAGTTCGCTTCGCTGGAAATCGACCCAAAGCTCAAAAACTTTTACGGCATGATCGAGAATATCGATACCAATGTCGGAAACATGCTTGATCATCTGGATCGCCTAGGTATCGCTGACAACACCCTGGTGATCTTCATGAACGACAATGGATCAGCCATCGGAATCGATCGCTACAATGCCCAAATGCGCGGGGGCAAAGGGACCGCATGGCTCGGTGGTACTCGGGCTAATGCGTTTTGGCGATGGCCTAAACGGATCAAGCCAGGCGATTGCCAATCGCTCACTGCCCACATTGATTTCTTCAGAACCCTCGCAGCACTTGCTGGAACGGAACTTGATGAGCAAGAAAACCAACAAGCTCATGGTCGCAGTCTTTTGCCCCTTCTAGAAAACCCGCAAGCTCCTTGGGAAGATCGATTCCTGATGACCCATTTTGGCAGATGGGAAAAAGGGGATAGCCCAGATACACAAAAGTATCGACAAGCATCCGTGCGGAATGCTCGATATACCTTGGTTAGCCCTCAAGGCTCCAAAAAACCCGATTGGCAACTCTATGATGTTATCGCTGATCCAGGGCAATCCAAAAATATCGCCAAAGAAAATCCTAAAGTTGTCGAGTTGCTCTCGAAAGAGTTCGAGTCTTGGTGGGATTCCCTAAGACCGTATCTGATCAATGAACAAGCCGTCCCGGATGCAGAGAACTCCTTCAAGACCAGATATCGCCAGCAGTTCCCAGACCCCGTTTCCCAGGCACCTGCAAGGAATCGCCCCAACATCCTATGGGTGATTGTCGAAGACATGTCGGCGCACTTTAGCTGCTACGGTGAGAAAACCATCTCGACCCCCAATGTCGATGCACTGGCCAATCGAGGCACTAGATTCGCTCGAGCTTTTGTCACTGCACCTATCTGTAGCATCTCCCGCTCTGCTTTAATCACCGGCAACTATCAAACCGCTTACGGACTTCAAAATCATCGCTCCAGTGTTCCGGGCCACAAGATCGAACTTCCCCACGATACCCCGTTGGTTACGGAGCTATTCAAACAAGCTGGATATCATGTCAATAATCTGACTTGGGAGCACTTCCTGAAAAACCCAAAAGATAGCGACAAGGTTACGGAATTCCCTATCGCGAAAACCGACTATAACTTTGAGTGGGAGCCCCAGCAGTCTTATCACAAAAAACATTGGTCATTGCGACAAGCAAATCAACCCTTCTTTGTCCAAGTCCAATTGCATGGAGGCAAGTTCCGTGGCCAAGCTCCCAAGCAAGACTGGCCATCCAGAGTCCTGAAAGAACTCGGTAGCACCACTGATTCCCAAGCGGTTAAACTTCCGACTTATTTGCCCGAGCATCCTGTGATCCAAGAGGATTGGGCTCAGTACCTCGATTGCGTTCGCTACACCGACTACCAACTCGGTACAATCATCGAGCGACTGAGTCAAAGCGGTGATTTGGACAATACCGTCATCTTCTTTATGACCGATCATGGTATCAGTCACGTGCGAAACAAACAGTTCCTCTACGACGGTGGAACTCATGTCCCTCTGATCATCGCAGGGCCAACGATCCCCAGTGGTAAAGTACGCGACGATTTGGTCGAGCATATCGATCTTGGAGCTACTAGCTTGGATCTAGCCGGGATCGCTAAACCAGGACGCATGAATTCCCAAAACATCTTGGGAAGTGAATATAAACCACGGCAAGCCGTATTCGCCGCCCGCGACCGAGCCGACGAAACCGTCGATTGGATTCGAAGCGTTCGAACTGCAAAGTGGAAGTACATCCGCAATGGGTTTCCCAATCGCCCTTATCTGCAGCCCAACAACTACAAGGATTCCAAAGCGATTGTTCAAGCCATGCGGCAGTGGCACGCAGAGGGAAAACTCAATCAAGACCAGTCGCTGATCATGGCTCAGACAAGGCCCCTAGAGGAACTCTACGATCTGGAATCAGACGCCGATGAACTGAAGAATCTTGCCCAAGATCCCTCACACCAAAAGACCCTAGAAGAACTTCGAAATCAACTCATCGAGTGGCAAAAACGGACCGGAGACTCCGGTGGAATCGAAAGTCCTGAGGTTTATGATGCAGAAGCAGGAGCCGATCATCTCGAGGGAGGCAAAGGGAATCGATCGGCCCAGTACCAGAAGAATCTTGATCTCTATAAACGCTGGCACACCGAAAAACCCTTCGTGCCTCTTGTTCGGTAATTGGAAGATAACTCTCGATCGAGTCGCACTATGAATCCATCGTCGAAGAAATTCCTGCTGTTGCTGAGTCTTTGCTTGGTAGGCCCGCCGATGCTTGTTGCTCAGGAGTTGCCAGACAAAGCCACCTGCGAGTTTTATGAACGCTATAGCGATTGGCCAGAGGATCTGAAAATCAATGGCTCACTACTGGTATCCGATTCGATCGAAGGTTTCAATCGGTATATCGCCTCTAGCGATTACACGCGTAAGAACATCAAGCAGTGGGTTGTTGTTGGTTCCATCGATTCGACGAAGAGTTTGCTTCTTGCAAATGAGTCTTACCAAGCGATTTCGCTGCTTTCGAAAATGACTTGGACACAGCAGATCCCTCCTGTTGAGTCATTGGATGCAGACACCCTGTTGGTTGTTTGCGACGACCGCCCCTTTCACGAAATTCCAAAAGAGCGTTTCGAATCGGTGGGTCAAACCATCGAGCAACATTTATCCAAGGGTGCGATGGCTTGTTTCGTAGGTCCCGCGTGTGTTGCATCGGGAAAACTCGCCATCGACATCCCTGGTAGCCGAGAGCTAGCAGAGGGACTGGGACTGATCCCCGATGCACTGGTCTGTTTCAACGAAAATGGTCAATGCGAGCCGAGTGTATGTGAGGTTCTTAAGGCAGACCATCGCTGTGTGTTATTGACGATTGCCAAGGGGAATTCGTGGGTGTTGCAGGGACGCAAAGGAATGCTTTACGGACCCGGTACTGCCAGCACATGGGTTGGAAGTGGCGAAGATTCGCAAAGTAGCTCCAGTTCGATTCAGGCAAGGTCACAGTCCAACCGCAATGCGCCTGAAAGCTACCTTTTGGATTGGACTCAGTGGAGGCGACTTGCGATCGAACGAACGCTCGAACGATTCCCACCTGAGCAACGGCAGACACCGCGAGTTCCTCATGGATCGCTTGTGATTGTCGGAGGTGGAGGGATGCCACCGGGGTTGATGCAGAAGTTCGTCCAGTTGGCAGGAGGTGCAGATGCTCGCATTGTCTATGTTCCATGTGCTGAAGAGGATGACATGACCAGCGATACGCGACTTCTGGAGGTCTGGAAGCAGATGGGGGCAAAGAGTGCCTTGTTGCTGCATACCAAGGATCGTCGTATTGCGGATCAAGACCCGAAGTTTCTTGAACCCCTCCAGGATGCGACTGGAATATGGTTCGGAGGTGGTCGGCAATGGAACCTAGCCGATTCTTACTATGGTACCCAAGCTCATCGGCTCATGAAGCAAGTCTTGGATCGAGGGGGAGTGATCGGTGGATCGTCGGCAGGAGCATCGATTCAGGGCAGTTATCTTGCCAGAGCTACCCCGATTGAAAATTTCCGAATCATGGCCCCTGGTTATGAGCGGGGTGGATTGGGGTTCATCAGCGGTGTGGCGATCGATCAGCATTTCACGCAGCGCCGCCGCCAGAAAGACTTGATTTCATTGGTCGATACTTATCCGCAGATGCTTGGGATCGGGATCGACGAGAGCACAGCCATCTTGGTTCAGGAGTCGCAGGCTCAAGTGATCGGTCCTGGTAAAGTGACCTTCAACTGGAAGGATGGCGATCAAACACAGATTCAGGAGTTTATTGGGAATCAGGGAGATTGCTTTGATCTGGCCGGTCGCTGTCAGATCAAGAGGGGCTCAGTGGATTAAAGTTCAGAGTCTGGCTCGATTTCACGTTCCTTTTTCCGAAGTGTCATTCTCGAAATTCCGAGTCGTTCGGCTGCTGCTTGTTGATTTCCAGAGGTATGTTTTAAAGCAGCGTCGATTAAGATGCTTTCGGTTTTTTGGATCACTTTTCGATAGATATCTGATTCGCCTATGTCCAACAACCGTTGGACATAGGCTTGTACTTCGTGGAAGTCTCGTTCGTTCTCGATGCGATAATCGGTTAGGCATTCAGCCGGTAGCGAGCTGGGATAAATGGCATCGCCGATGGTGTTCACGGCGGCATACTGGACGGCGTTGGCTAATTCTCGAACATTGCCAGGCCAACTGTAGGATTTCATGGCATGAAGAGCTTCGTCGGTCCATCGAAGGGCTGGTCTTGCAAATTTCTGCGAGATACTTTTTAGAAAGTGGTTGGCGATTGCAGGGACATCATCCAATCGTTCTCTGAGGGGAGGAAGAACGATGGTGAACCCTGAAAGCCTGTAGTATAGGTCTTGACGGAACTCATCTCGCTCAACCATCGATTTGAGGTCTTTGTTGGTTGCGGCGATGATACGCACATCGGTTTGAATGGTTGTGTTTCCACCGAGTCGTTCGAACTGCTGTTGCTGCAAGAGCCGCAGTGATTTTGCTTGTGTGGACAGGGACATATCCCCGATCTCGTCAAGAAAAATGGTTCCCCCGGAGACTTGTTCGAATTTCCCGATTCGGCGTTGATCGGCACCGGTAAATGCACCTCGTTCGTGGCCGAAGAGTTCGCTTTCGAGTAGGGATTCGGAGATTGCGGCGCAGTTGACCGCAAGAAATGGCTTGGAAGATCGAGAGCTGTATTGATGGATGGCTCTTGCGACTAGTTCTTTTCCAGTACCTGTTTCTCCTTGTAGAAGTACGGTAACGTCTTGGGGTGCAACTCGACCGATGGATTTGTAGAGTGTCTGCATGACTTCCGAATTGCCGACGATGTAATCGGCACCGAGTTCTTCATCTGTTTCCGACTGACCTGTATCGAGTCGAACCAGTTTATGATTCATCGCACTGACTTCGATTGCTTGTTCGACAAGACTTCGCAACCGTCCAAGATCCACCGGTTTTAGCAGATATTCGAACGCCCCGCTTCTCATCGCTTCGATCGCATTGTCGGTACGGGAGTAAGCCGTCATGATGATTACAGGGATTTTGGCATCGATTTGATGAAGTTGTTTGAAGACTTCCAGGCCTGTCATATCTGGGAGTCGGACATCGACCAAGACCGCATCAGGTTGTTCTTGTTGAAATCTCTGAATTCCCTCCCGACCGCTGTTTGCGGTGAGCACATGAAGATTTTCAGAAGCCAGTGTCTGTTCGATGGTAAACAGAATATTCGCTTCGTCATCGATTACGAGGAGTTTTGCCATAAAGATCTTTGGAGTGACTTAGGTATCGAGTTTTGGAAAGGTGAAGCAAAAGCAGGTGCGTTGGTGGGGAAGACTCTCGACTTCGATGACTCCGCTGTGGACTTGGGCAATTCGATCGCAGGTAGCTAAACCTAATCCACTTCCGGTTTCCTTGGTGGTTGAAAATGGTTGGAATAAAGTTTTCATGGTCTGGGCATCGATTCCTGATCCATTATCTGTGACTTGAATCTCGATCCATTCCCGAACTCGAACGGCGGAATTCGTGAGGGAATCGTAGGCTTTAATGGTTGTCCTATGCTGCTTGACTGAATGAAATTTTTCGATCATTTCATCCCTTTCAAGTCGGGGGATCAGCGAAGTATCCGAGGAAAGCCAAGTCGACAATTCGACAGATAGGGAGCCTCCATTTGGCATAGCATCTAAAGCATTGAGCAAGAGATTCAGAACTAATTGGCAAATTTGGTTTTTGTCCACAAGACCAATGACTGGTGCATCTGGTAATCGAACCTTAAGTTCCACCGATTGTTGTTGGCATCGTCCCCGAACCAGATCGCACGTGTTGTTGATGATTTCCTGCATGGTGCATCGCGATTTCTCTGGATTTGGAGGTCTAGCAAAGTCAAGAAAGGCTTGGATAGATTTTTCTTGACGCATGATTTCTTGGTAGATCACTTCGAGCGATCTGCCTTTGAGTCCACCATCTTTCTTCTCCATGGCTGCTTGAACGAGTATCTTCATTGGAGTCAATGGATTTCTAAGTTCGTGTGCCATGCCTGCTGCGATCTGCCCGAGTCGAGCCAGTTGTTCACTTCGCGAGAGTTCGCGCTCTCGTTGCTGTAGTTGCTGAACTACGTGCGCAATATCTTCGGCTAGCTTGCGCACTCCTGTTTGGATACCAGGCAAATCGCTTTGCTGAGTCAGAGTGATCACTCCTCGAGCATCGCTCAGTCGCACTGCGGCATCGCGAATCGAAACACTCAATTGGATCATGGACTGACCAAGGGCTCTTCCAACGCTTAGTCCTATGATAGTGCCAGCGAGTCCACCACAAATTCCTAACAGCAGGAAACCCGCCATCAGATTCTTGGCGGTTTCCGAGTTCTTCGAGTTGGTTATCTCTATAAATCGCTGATTCGCATCCAGGCATCGCTCAAGTGGTTCGAGAACTTCCTGAGTAAGAAGCGAATCTGCGAGCTCTGATAATTGAGCCTTAGTCGATTCCTCTAACTGTCCCTGATTCGACTCTTGAGCATCGGCTACGTTGGGTTGCAGAGCCGAAAAGCGAGTCGCAAACGCTTCAAAACCATCGATCGCTCTGCGCATCGAATCCTGTTCGGAGGCTGTGCTCAATTCCTTCTGAGTGTTTTCCAGGAGAGTTTTGGTAGTTGGTGTTTCATCATGAATCACTTGAAGATTGACTCTGTCGCCTGTTCGCAGAAACATGTTCAGTCGGTAGCGAATCTCTCGGCATTCAATATTCGCCGATTCCAGATTGATCAAAGAGCGAACTTCTTTGGCGATTGCAGCACTGCTATCGCGTTGCTGATTGTGCACGTTCCAGGCCGCAATCAGGCCGATGGCTAAGAGCCCGATGCTCAAGAGAATCATCGGGTAGACCAGTTTCCATGCGACTTGGGTTGGCATTACGGTTTCCGTTTGTCGAGCGACCTCTAACGAGATTCAATCTACTTGGGGCCATCGATCCGGTAAATATTCATTCGCGCGAACGAACGATTAGGAGTGCTACTTGAAAACTAATCATTCATGTCGTGGCAAGAATTTGGCCACAGGATCGTTGCCACGGGTGGATCGATGGGCAACTTGCGGTCTACAAGGATCATTTTCGACACTGTGGATCGACATGATTAGGATTCTCATTGAACCTTTGGATTTCCGAAAAACGCGATGTTTTTCTTCGGTGTTGCTGGATTCGCGCGTCTGAGTAGCGGCCCCGCTGAGTTTTGAAATTCGTTCTTGGGCACACCGATTGCTTACAGGTCGAATCTACCCGGTTCGAAAGGACCCTCCGGTATATTCTCCCCCCCAATAACGAATGCCATCATGAACGATCCGATATTTGAGTCTAAACCCGGCGAATTCGATCCAGCCAGCCACCAGGATTCCGTCAAATCTGAGAAACCAAGAAATGGAATCGAAGGATTCAAGCATCTTAGGTACGACTTGCTTTCTGGCCTTGTCGTCTCCTTGGTATCGCTTCCTCTTTCCTCGGGGATAGCGATTGCCTCTGGTGCGCCTCCTGTGGTAGGGCTCATCTCGGCGATCATCGCTGGATTGATATTTCCGTTTATCGGTGGTGCTTATGTGACGATCGCTGGCCCGGCAGCAGGGCTTGCACCAGCCTTATTCGCGGTCATGACTTCCTTGGGTGGAGCGGGCGATTCTGAAACGATCGGAGAAGGTTACCATTTTCTTTTGTGCGTCATTTTCATGGTGGGTGTCGTTCAGATTGTCTTGGTGGGTTTGAGGCTCGCAAAGTACTCCTCGATCATCCCCATCGCTGTTGTTGAAGGCATGCTTGCATCGATCGGACTTTTGATCATGGTCAAGCAGATACCGATGTTTCTTGGGTATCTGCCCAAACCTCACGCGCATGAGTTTTACGAATTTCTTTTGGAGACACCTAGCTACGTCCAAGGAGCAAATACTACGGCGGCTTCGGTTTCTGTCGCCACCTTGGTCCTGTTGTTTGTCCTGTCTTCCTTTCAGAAGAAAGTCAAGTTCCTCAAGGTTGTTCCACCCCAGTTAATCGCTGTGGTATTCGGTGTGGTGCTTGCACTTGTGCTGAACCTTAAACAACTCGACCCAAAGTTTCTAATCAGCTTACCCGAAAAGCCGTTCTCAAGTTTTACGACTCCTGATTTTGAGGGTTTGATGTCCCGTCCGGACCTTTGGTATGCGGTTGTCATGGGTGTAATCACGTTGACGATGATCGATGGAGTGGAGTCACTTGCTACCGCCATGGCGATCGATCGAATCGATCCGTTTAAGCGTCGTTCGAATCCCAACCGTGTGCTGCTTGCCATGGGTATCTCGAATATGGTTTCGAGTGTGCTGGGAGGTCTGACGATTATCCCTGGTGGGGTCAAGAGCAAGGCGAATATCGCTTCGGGGGGCAGAACATTATGGGCCAATTTCACCAACGCTTTTTGCTTGTTGGTTTACCTCTTGCTGGCCCGAGACTTGATTATGCTGATTCCCAAAGGGGCACTGGCTGCAGTTTTGATTTTCACGGGCTGGAAGATGTGCGAACCTGCGATATGGCGCCATATCGCTTCGATCGGCAAGGAACAGTTTTTCGTTTTTACCGCCACCATCATCGCCACTCTAGCGACGGATCTTTTATGGGGCATCGTTATCGGGACGCTCCTGACGCTCTTGCTCAATGGAGTTATGTACCGATTCGCTCTGGTCTCTAATGTATCGAGCTTAAGCCACATGCCGACCTATTTCAAAACAGTCACATCGCTGTTCTCGAATCCGATTTCTAAACATGAGATACGTTCCAACGAGTATCGGATGGTTCTAGGGAAACCTTTGAATTGCTTTAACTCGTACAAACTATCCGAGGAACTCAACCGAATCCCATCGAATATCGACAAGGTGGTGATCGATGTGGGGCAAAACGCTGGATTCGTCGACCATACCGGATGCGAGAATCTGATGTTCGAAGTTGAGGAAAACCCTGTCGCCCAGCGAAGCATTTGCGTCGAGGGATTAGATCAGATGACTCGAATTTC
>JAGWZB010000178.1 GCA_018969045.1 Planctomycetota bacterium
CCCGTCGCAAACCTAGATAATGTCGGGCGCGTCAGATAAGCCCATGTTACGACGCGAGAGGGTCGGCCTGATGCGATTCAAGGGGGGACACGCAACCGGGGCCTTCGACCCCGGCAGAGGCTGTGTCGGCCCTCCGGGCCTGAAGACAACTTGTGCTAGCAAGCGCCCAGTACGATAGTCATCGCAAGAGAGCAATGGTAGACATTCCTAGCCACAAGCGCTCCTGAAGAACCGCCATCAAAGATTAGCGCAGATCAGACAGAAATCCATTCCACGCTGAACCAAACCACTGATTTCGGAGAAATCAGCGACCAAAAGAACTGCCAAATGGTGTCGGAGAAATCAGCGGCCACTAGCCTTTTACCTTACGCATGACTTTCCGAACTTCCGGCAAAAACACTTTAAAAAACTCGTCGGTCGAATCTTCCTTTTTCCCTGTCGCACTGCACGAAGTTTGGATTTTGTAGAGGAAATCCGTTCGCCAGAATCGGGGACTTGCAGCCGCCTGCCACGGCCCTCCGTCAGTCCACCCGTAGTAAACGCTCATTTTTCTCTTGTCGATTGAATTGGATTCAAATCCTAACTTCCATAGACTTCCATCCATTCCGTCATAACTGCAGTCGACCGCCTGACGTTCGGATGTTTGAGTCACCGCTCGAGCACTGTAGCAGATTTCAGGTGTGTGCACAGCAATCGGACCCTTGGGGCCAAACACCAAAAACACATTGACCGCTTCGCCAGTCGCTTGGTGCACATAAACTCGTGATAGGTATCCCGTCGCTTCAAGGATCCCAAAAACGACCCGATCTTCCAATTTGCCCTCTTCATCACATTTCCATGGCCCTAGCTCCATAGGAATGGAATTTAGTTGCTTTCCCAACGACTGGATGTCTTCGGCTACCCCCCATCGATTAGAAAGCACCCCGTGTGCTACCCCACCCAAAAGGATCAAGGCCAGGGCACTGGCGATCCCTAAAAACCAGCGATTCAGATCCGCACCTGTGGCTTGTTGGCTTTGCGCTTCAGTGGGTTTGGTTGCTACTGACTTATCTGCATCCACAGGAGTTTGGTTAAGGTCACTCATGGTTTTTCTATCCTTGGTAGCGCCTCGCGCTAGTGTCTCAGGTTATCGATTGGGGTTTTCTTTTTCGAACAGTTCCAGTTCCCGTTGATCATCCGGTGTGAGAACGGACTTTCGGAGTTCCGTTGGGTTCACCCTGGATTTAACTCGGCCCGCTTCCTCCGTACGCCCGTTCTTTACCAATGCTTGGTACAAGTGAAATACCACACGGGGGTCGTTGGTCGCCGATGCAGCGATCTCTAGAATCGGAATCGCTTCCTCGAATCTCTTGGCCAGCATCAAGATCGCGGCTTTGGAATCCAAAAGCAAAGGTTGCTTACCCGCGATCCGAATCGCTTGGTCAATAAGCGATAGAGCTTCTTCGGTTGAGCTGAGATCTTCTCCCAAAAGAATCGCAAGATTGTTCAGGGCCACAACATCATTGGGTTTGAGTTTGACAATTTTCCTGTAAGCATCGATCGCTTTGTTGGACTTCTTTTGAGCCAGCCACATGTCAGCGATCGACAATAACAACTCAGCGTTTTGGTCATTCCTGGACCCAAGCTCCGTCAAGGCTTGGTCTCCCTCTTCGGATAATTCGCCAGAGACTTGCCCTACGCTTAGCAGACCCGCCAAGAGTCGTGCAACCTCGGGAGACTTCTCCGTTTTGAGTTTATCAAGCATGAAGCGAATCGCGGACTCTCGCGCCGAAGCGTCCTCGGATCTGGCAAGGGTTCTGACATAGCTCAAGCCTTTCTTTCCATCGAGCTCATAGGCTTGACGTAAATTCTCTTCGGCTTCCTTCGAGGCTCCGATTTCATTGAGCGCATCTCCGACACTCGCAAGGATGCCTGCCTTCACTTCTGGTTCTGATTTCTCGTCCAATTTGCCCAGTTGGCTATCCTTCCACGCCAAAATCAACGTCTTGGCTCGCTCCGGATTGCCTGAGATCTTTTGCAGTCTCGCTCGAAATAACGCGGACGCAAAACCATCAGGCTCCTGGGCGTTGAGCCTGTCGGCGATTTCATTGGCTTCGGTAATCCGATCCTGCTTGATCAAAAAGTCTCCATACGTATAAAGGTACTCAACAGGAACGTCATTGCCTTTGCACAAGATCGATAACTGCTTGCTAGCCGCAGATAAAAGCTGTTTGACCTGAGGACTTTCTGCATCCTGGATCTCCGCAAGCGCCGCATTTCGAATATAAATCGATGCTAACCGAAAACGGTCCTGGTCGGTCCGGTTCTTTGGATCTTCTACCAACGCTTCCAGAAGATACTGGGCCAATGCCAAATCCTTTTGCTGACCCTTTCGGGCAAGCAACTCGGCTCGAAGCCTACGGTCGTCGGGGTTGTCAGACACCTTCTCATTCTGATAGATTTGATCGATGACCGCCCAGTCTTCATCGGTCCCTCGAGATGCCAAAAGCGTTACATACGATCGTCTCACGCCCCCTTCTTTCGGAAGATTCGCAAAGAGTGTTTTGAACATCGAAATAGCTTCATCCTGCTTGCCCTGTGCCAGCAGCAATTTTGCAATCCGCTCATCGATGGCATCGGGTTCGCTGCTCGATTTCCTAGCCTCCATCAATGCTTGTTGGGCCAACTCCATTCGATCCAACGCTTGGTAAAAATCTGCCAACGCGAGATATTTCGCAGTTCCCTCGATGGGAGATTTGGAAAGGTCCGCCAGCAAATTGTCTATTTTCGAAATCTGATTGCCCGACAGATAAAGTCCAAATGTAGCACTGAATACCGGAAGGCTTTTATCAGCAGACAATTCGCGGGCTCGCAAGATGGCTTCTTCTGCTTTGACCAACTCGGCTTGACGCTGTGAATCGGGTTGACCTCTTGAAGCCAATTCGATGACCTGGCCAAGCCAAACCCAAGCCATCGGATCCCTAGGACGTGAGTCCACCCCAGATTTAGCCAAATCGAGCATGCCTTGCTGGTTCTTGCCAGACAATCCGATTGCGATCGACGAGAGCCGCTGGGATCGATTAACCCGATTTCCAAGCCGTTCGATGATCGACGCAAGTTCAGCAGATTGGCCTTGCGCTATCATCAACTCGGCCAAGCGTTCGTAGGTGCGAATGTTCTGATCCCCAAGTCTAATCGCCCGATTAAAGTCCCGAATGGCATTCGTGAAGTTGCCCTTAAAATCCTCGACGAGCCCTGAGAGCACGTACGTGTTGATCCAAGATGGACGTCGCTGGATCAAATAGTTCGTAAGGGTTTCGAGCTCCGATATCTCTGTCTTGCTCTCCAACTGGGATTCCGTCAACAACCGCCTAGCCCTCAAGTGACGCCACTCGGTTCCCTCAGTACCCTCAAGTTCTTTTAGCTGTTTCTCGATCACTTCGAGGTTCGAGCACCAACTCTGGGTTGCTGCATTTACCTCGTTTTGGTTGGATGGGTCCTCGACAATGACGGGTGTCTCGACCAGACTCTGCCCGGCCTCAATCAGTGCAGCGATGTTGCCGGAAAAAGAAGGGGCAACCTGAAACGCCGAGTTCCCAGATTTGCTGCCCACTGCCATCCGCATCGAAGCGGCTTGCAAGGTCGTATTCGATGGGTCTTGGGTAAGCTCACTATCCAAAAGCTGTTTGGCTTGATCCCGCATTCCATCCTTGAGAAGATTTTCAACTTTGGTCAACAAGACCGAAGTGTTCTTGGGCTGAGCAGCTTCAAGCTTGGCAAACAAAGATCGGGCCTGCTCAACGGCCCCTAGATTCTCCAGTTTCTGAACAACGATCCGTTGTAGTTCAAAGGATTCAGGAAAGCGCTCCGAAACCTCCGTTAGCCTCTTGATCGTCGCCTGCTTGGTCTCCTCCATAGTCTCCGAAGTTGCTCTTATCATCACAGCCTCAAGCGAAGTGACTTCCAGGATCCAAGGCCTCTCGATCAAAAAAGGATCGCTCGGGCTCAAAGATACCGCCTCTTGGAAGAGAGTATCAAAACGATTCCACATGGCCGACTCAGGCGAATTGCGTTGCTGATAATCGAGAATGAGCTCGCAAATACGAACGTAATCCCGTCCGGTTTTTTCTGAAAGTGACTCCATTTGATCGATCGCCTCGCGAAGTCGATTCGCAGCAGCCATAGCATCCGCTAACCCACGATGGCGATCATCGACCAGAGGGGCTAAAGCCACCGCGTCTTGGTAGGCTTCGACTGCCCGATCATATTGCCCCGACCTTAAGTAACACAAACCCAAGGAGGCGATCACCTCGGATCGATTCGCTGAGTCCATTTCCCGATCCTTGTTGACGATGTCCTCAAGGTACTTTGCAGCGCGGACGAAATCTCCTTGAATGACGTAAAACGTCGCCCATTGCTGACTAGCGATCCTGGTTAGGGCAAGCTGCCCCCGTTTGGTCAACAGGGATGACTCGTTGCGGATCGACTCGTCCATCGATTTGAGCGTTTCTTTCATGTTGCTCAAATCCCGCTTGCTTGCCCAAGCCTGAAACAATCGAAACCACAGTATCGCAGTGGGTGCTGTCGCTACTCGTGCCCCATCCTCCCAATTCTTGATCGCCCCCTCGAAATCACCCTTCGAGAATGCCAGTTCACCGAGCCCAAGGTAAACTTTCCCGTCCCGTTTCAGGCCATTTTCTAGAGCCTTTGAGAAGTACTTTTGCGCTAAATCCAATCGTTCTGCTTTTTTGTTGACCTCGGTTCCCCTGGAATCGTTAAGCCCACGTTCCATAAAATGCGTGCCGGCTTCTCGTAGCACAGTCGTATCTTCAGGGGCCATGCTCAGCGCCTGACGGATGTCCGACTCAGCACGGACCGGGTCAATCCTAGAAGCCACCGAAAAATGAGCAAGCCAAGCCTGCAGATTCTCCCTATTGGAAGCGAGCATCTTGTCCATGACCGAAAGGGCTCGGTCTTTGAGTTCCAAAGGGCTGGCCCCCTCCAACTGAGACTTTGAGTAAAACTCAGGATTTCCTAAGCAAACCTCGGCAATCGCAGACGAGATCTCGACGTCCCCCGGATTGTCGATGATCGACTTGAGCAACAGATCTACCACATGCAATGAGGATGCAGAGTAAAGCCAATCGGGAATCGCTACCTGTGTCGAATCCGAAAAGGTGTAACCCCGATTCTCAAGGGCCATTGAGTACCTGGACAGCGCCAGCCATTTCATCAAATATCCGTCGATGCTCGGACCAGCCAATTTGGCGATCTGATCCATTGCATCCTCGTAGCGTCCGGCCTGCATGAGCCGTTGCATCATTCTTTTGCGAATCATCGGTTCCTTGACCTTCAAATCCGCATCGGATTCGCAAACCCCCAAAGCTCGAGCTTGGGCCGCAATAATCCGACTAAGCAGATTGAAAGACTCCAAACTCTTTTGATCCGCCAAAGACTTATCGAGAACTTCAGCCAGTCGCACCTTACTTTCACGACTTTCACGACCGTTGGGCTCAAGCAGTAAGAATCGCTCAATGGAATTGGCTGCTTGCAACCACTCCTGCTTTTCCTCAAACCCCTTAGACCTCTCGACCATCGCATTGGAGACCCTCCCCATCTGCGCTTGGTGCATAAAATACAATGTGGTAACCAGGACGGCGCAGGTCACCAACGAGCCGATCAACAACTTCCAGTTTATCTTTAGCCGCTTACGAGTTTCTGGTAACGATCTCTGATGAATCTTCATTGCGGCAGTGGGATACTAGGATGTATAAACAAACAAGGCCCACACAACGTGAGCCTCGCTAGAACGGATAGCGACAGGGATATTAAATCATAATTCATTACGGGCTGCATTGGGCTAGTTTGAACTATCAATCCAATGAGCCCTATCGGATGAAACTCAACTAAACCTTGGATGCATAGTAATCGCCATAATAACTTGCGTACTCGCGTACCGGCACGCCAGACAATACCGAACCGGCCACGTTAGCTCCCGAAGATTCTAGGCGGTTGTAAGCTTGGATCAGTTGCTCGATACGGCTCTTGTCCCGCAGAGCACACATAAGAACCGCATCGGCTACCTTGGCAAACAAAAGGGCTTCGCTTGCTGGCAACACCGGGGGTGTATCCAGCACAATATAGTCATATTCTTGCCGAGCCTCAGCGATCAACTGCTCGAAACGACCGTTGCTCAGGAGCCGGTGAGGGCTACCCTTGAGATTCCCCGCAGTCAAAATGTGGATCGAGTCGTTCCAATCACGATCGACCAAGTCTCGCCATTCCGCAGCTCCATTGAGATACCCGACAAGACCGGCAGTCATTGGACGGCCAAACACGTGGTGGACGTCAGGAGCACGCAAGTCACCGTCAATCAATAATACCTTGCTGGCGGTTGAACGAGCCAAGCTTACCACCAACTGGCAGGAGACACTCGTCTTTCCCTCACCAGAAAGCGCACTGGTAATCGTAAATACCCTGCATTGACGTAGGTCTTCTCGAAGCGTCAATGTGGTTGTCAACGAATCGACACTCTCCTCGAACAAACGAAGTTCCCGAGCATGGGAGCGACTCTTTTTGGACAATTTGCCCGTCGTAGCAACAGGAATGGTCGAAATTTCACCGAGAACCGACAAACGACTACGCGACTCCAGTTGGTGTGCATCGTCCACTTTTCGGGATCGCAGTTCCAGCAAGAAAGCAATTAAGAAGGGGACAAGAAACCCAATCGAGGCGCCTGCCGCAAGTTGCTTGTATGGGAGTTCCTCGACGGGAACTTTGGGGGTAATCGCTCGTTCCAATTCGCGGACATCATCGATGGCGTCGCGCTCAGTGGATAGTTTGATCCTCCGCTGATGAACCGTCCCTCTGATCGAGTTCCATTCTTCCAAATCTGCCTCGGCAAACTGCAAATCAACGGATGTGGCACTGGCCTGCTTGAGCGAAATCAAATAATCCTTCACTTGGGCTTCCAAAATGTCTCTCTTGGTTCTCAAACCAGCTATTTCCTCATTCATGGCTGCAATCCTTGCTCGACGTTCATCGGTCGATGTCAGATTGCCCCGGTCCGACAACTCTTTGCGGCGAGTTTCGCGGAGCGTTTTGAACTCCTGCTCCAAGAAATCAACCTTTCTTTTCGCTTGTACATACACAGGGTTTTTTGGGCCGATCGATGTGTTCAAACTCAGATCCGTCATCTGTAGCTTCGCATTGTCGAGCTGCTGCTTGGCAGCAATCACGACCACATCCTTGTCCAACACGTCGTCTGTAACCGTTGTCGTTGTGGTTTCAGACGCTTGCTTCCCTTTCCCCTGTTCCTCTAAATCCCTATCGTAAGCCGCTTTGAGCTCAGCAAGGTTTAATTGAAGGATCGAGAGTTGACTCGCAAGCTCCATTCTTTGCATGCGAATACCATCAAGATACGACGTATCGATTTTTCCGGACTCCGATTCCCCAAGAATGGTGTCAGATTTAACAGACTGCATGCTCAAATCGCGAACTCGCTGCTTGGCTCCTTCTACTTCCGTTTCCGCCTTAGCCAAGGCCGCTAGCACATTGCGTTCCTGATTAGACGTTCGGATTTGCTCGATGGACCGTCGCGACCGAAGGTACTCATCGACCACTGCGTTAACCACATTAGCCGCGATCTTAGGATCCTGATCGATGAACTTCACATCCATAAGGCGGTTTCCCGCCGAGGCTGACACCTTGACTTCTTTTCGTAGGACCTGAACCGGGTCTCGGGCTTTGGCAATTTTCGGAACGTTGGCAACCGCTTTGTCTGCAACCACCTTTTCCATGACGCTGTTGCTGTACATGATTGCCCGTTGGAGTTCGATGAACTCGGGGGACGATCGCACCACATTGTCATTGAAAACAATAAAATTTGATGGATCGACTTCCAAACGAAACCGCGCTTCATAAGTGGGTTTGAAAAACGCAAGAATTCCCAAGGCTGTTGCAACCGACAAGAGGAGTCCCAAGGGAATGGTCCACCGCCAATGCTTTCGCAAGATCGATAGCAGAAACATCGCATCGATCTTGGGAAAACCAAAATTCGCCGAATCCCGGGCCACACTGTTGGAAACGGGACGCTTAGCTCCAACCTTGGATTCAATATTTCTCGCATTGACCCTAGTTCCATCACTCATCGAGCGCACTCCCGTTTCGGTTCGCTTAATACCCTAACAACCTGATTCGAACTTAACCAACCGCCTGCCAACCCGCCTAAGCTCGCCGCAAGGCAACTTGCTCGAGCGTCTGTGCGTCTTGGATCAACCATCTTAGGTAAAAAATCAACATCCCGAACAATCCAGCGGCAATCCCGATCATAAAATAACCGGCCAGATCATGAGAAAATTTCCTCGCCCACTCACCGCTGAGCCATTGATAACACAACCCCGTGATCACGATGCGGGACATGTTCGCGATCAAAGCGATCGGAATCGATGCAAGCACGATCACAATCCCTTCCCACCAATTGCGTCGCATCAGCATGGCATAGACGTAAGACAACGCAAAAACACCCACGAAGATCCGCAGTCCCGAGCAAGCTCGCTCGACCTCTAGGGTCTGATCTCCAAGCAGGATCGTGGTCCCTTCGGAAATCGCAGGTTGCCCAATCAATTGCAAAACAAAGGTGCTCGCTCGCGTCGCAATCCACTGCAAAGGACGACTAAGCTCGCTCTCGACACGAAAGGGAAGAGGTACCATGAAAAACAGAAAAGCCATCGCAGGCAACGACCAGAAGAAGAATCCACGGCCGCCCAAAACCCAGGCAAGGGATATCAAGGCCAATGGAATCGTCCAGCCATCCATCGAATCGAAAAAAGCCCATCGGGATACCACGCGCAAAAGCACAACACCCAAAAGCATTATCAACCCACCGTAATGAAAACCGGCACGTATCGGCGGGCGATTCTCCTTGAGATTCCAGAGCAAATAGCCCACGATGGGAATCACGAACCAACCGTGGGAATAATCAGGCTCTTTGATCCAAGCCGCCATCAATGAACCCCAGGTTGGCCAGTAGGCCCAAGCCACCAGCAGTGCAGTCACGGCTCCAAAAGCACCCACATAATTCCATGGAATGCTTGGATAATTCCAGGAGGACTTATCCGGTCCTGGAGTAGCCGCAAGCAGTTTGGCTTCGGAGTCTGCTGGCTCCACCAGACCCTTCTCAGGCCTTACCACTTCCTTCTGAGTGTCTCTATAGAGTGGATCCAGCGACACCGCAGGTCGGTTAGCAGCAGTTTTTCGACGGCGTTGAGTCATACCTTGAAAAAAGACCTAGAGAAGGCCATGTGATGCCAAGTAAAAAATCATTTTGAAGCGTCTCAAGGATAAACGAATCCTCGCATCGGTCAACACTTTCGAGAATCTTTTGAATCAAAATGAGGTCATGGAAAATGGCTGTTACATTCGGCAAATTCGGTGCCAGTCGCGTTTTCGCCACCCCTAACCCCCTTCTAGGTGTTTCAAAACCACCTTGCAGGCGAGCTTTTGAAGCCGAAATGCTACCTAAGAGTTTTGCGATGTTATCGGTGGTTTTTTTGGGTTAGCAAAGAGTTATTGGTCTTCAAAGTCGCTGATTTCTCCGAAATCAGTGCCGAACGCTTCGAACCACGCCGACCAGATCGAGCCACGCCT
>JAGWZB010000179.1 GCA_018969045.1 Planctomycetota bacterium
CTACCGCCACTACTGCGATATCGGGATCGCCATCGGCGGAGGCAAAGGGCTCGTTGTTCCTGTTTTGCGAAACGTCGAGCGAATGAGCTTTGCCGATGTCGAAAGAACCATCGGTGAGTTTGCCGAACTGGCCAAGAACAATCGGCTTATGCCCGAAGATCTCGAAGGGGGGACCTTCACCATCAGCAATGGCGGAATCTACGGGTCCCTTTTGTCGACTCCGATTGTCAACCCACCTCAAAGTGGAATTCTGGGGCTGCATTCGATCCAGGAAAGGCCGATTGCTTTGAACGGACAAGTCGTCATACGACCCATGATGTACCTGGCTCTAACTTATGACCATCGCATCATCGATGGACGAGAAGCCGTGACGTTTCTTAAAACGATCAAGGAAGTCATCGAAGATCCTGCTCGCCTGTTCTTGGAACTCTAATGGCTATGATGCAACTTGGTTTTGTTAGTGCGATTGTCCCTGAACTGAACCTTCAGCAAGTCATCGAGCTTGCAAGCTCGATCGGATATCAAACGGTCGAATTGATGTGTTGGCCCCCTAGCAAGGCCGATCGTCGCTATGCGGGCGTTACCCATATCAATGTTCTAGAACTCGATGAATCCAAGGTGTCATCGATTCGAAAGATGCTCGAATCTCATCGCGTGTCGATCAGCGGATTGGGATATTATCCAAACTGCCTGTCGTCAAACCAAGAGGAAGCCGAGCGATGCTGCGAGCACTTAAAGCACGTGATCGCCGCTGCACCCAAACTCGGCGTTTGCCAAGTCAACACATTTATCGGACGCGATCACACCAAGAGCGTTCAAGACAATTGGCCCAGAATGCTCAAAACATGGCGCCCTATCGTCGATTTAGCCGAAAAGCACTCGGTTCGAATCGGGATCGAGAACTGCCCGATGATCTTCACTCAAGACGAGTGGCCCGGGGGCAAAAATATTGCAAGCTCACCGGCGATCTGGAGAAAGCTCTTCGCTGACTTGGAGAGCCCCAATCTAGGGCTCAATTACGATCCTTCTCACATGGTCTTTCAACACATGGATTATTTAAAACCGATCCGTGATTTCATCGACCGAATTTTTCATGTCCATGCCAAAGACGTCAGAGTCGATCAGCACCTGCTGGACCAACACGGGATCTTCGCTCATCCGAACCTTTACCACTTTCCCAAATTACCCGGATTGGGCGATGTGAAGTGGGGAAGCTTCTTTTCCGTACTGAGCGATGCGGGTTACCAAGGTCCTGTCTGCGTCGAAGTCGAAGACCGAGCTTACGAAGGCTCCTTGGAGGATCGCAAAGCTTCCTTGATCCAAAGCCATCGGTACTTGTCCCAGTTCCTTCATCTCTAGCAAGCCCCCTGCTAGCCTCCCCTCCCCCGTCCCCTTCTGCGCCTTTTCGAGAAAACGATGACTGCCAAGCAAATTGCCAACGTGATGAACGAGACTCGCGTGTTTCCCCCAAGCGGTGATTTTTCGCGAAACGCAAGTATCGGATCGATGCAGGCGTATCAGTCCCTTTACGAGCACTCCATTGCAGACACCGAAGCGTTTTGGGAATCGCAGGCCAAGGAGCACCTCCATTGGTTCGAACCATTTACCAAAACGCTCGATTGGCAAGAACCCTTTGCCAAGTGGTTTTTGGGTGGGAAAACCAATGTGTCTTACAATTGCCTAGATGCGCATGTCCAAGCAGGACGAGGCGATCGCGTCGCTTTTTTCTGGGAAGGCGAACCGGGTGATACTCGCACGATCACTTACGCAGAACTGACCAAAGAAGTCAGTCGGTTTGCTGCAGCGTTGACCAAGCTGGGGATCCAAAAAGGGGACCGCGTCAGCATCTACATGCCGATGGTACCCGAACTACCCGTAGCGATGCTGGCTTGTGCCCGAATTGGAGCCATCCACTCGGTCATCTTTGGGGGGTTCAGTGCCGAAGCCATCGCGGATCGAAATAACGATGCACAGGCCAAACTCGTCATTACCGCCGATGGCGGTTGGCGACGAGGCAAACTCCTTGCCCTCAAGCAAACCGTCGACGAAGCTCTTTCCAAAAGCCCCAGCGTCCAGCACTGCATCGTCCTGCGCCGGGCTGGCAATGAAACCAAGATGCATCAGGGCCGAGATCTGTGGTGGCACGAGTTAACCGCAGGACAAAACGACCATTTTCCCGCCGTTGCCTTAGATAGCGAAGACCCCTTGTTCATTCTCTATACCTCCGGTTCGACGGGAAAACCCAAGGGGATCAAACACACCACCGCAGGTTACAATCTGTATGCCAAACGCACCTTTGAGTGGGTCTTTGACCACAAACCAGAGCAAGACATTTTTTGGTGCACGGCCGATTGCGGTTGGATCACCGGACATAGTTATATTGTCTACGGTCCACTCTCAGCCGGAGCCACTCAAGTCCTCTACGAAGGTGCACCGAACTGGCCTGCCGAAGACCGATTTTGGGAATTGATCGAAAAATACAAAGTCACCATTCTTTACACAGCACCCACGGCCATTCGAGCCTTCATCAAGTGGGGAGATCATCATGTCGACAAGCATGATTTATCAAGCCTGCGGCTCTTAGGGAGTGTCGGCGAAGGGATCAATCCCGAAGCGTGGATGTGGTACTACAACAAGATCGGAGGCGGACGCTGTCCGATCGTCGATACGTGGTGGCAAACCGAAACCGGTGGCATCATGATGTCGCCTCTACCGGGCGCGATTCCATGCAAGCCCGGATCGTGCACCAAACCGCTCCCTGGAATCATTCCAAGGGTCCTGCACGCGGACCTTAGCGATGTCGGTACCAACGAAGGTGGAATGCTATGCATCGAAAAACCCTGGCCAGGAATGCTTCGGGGCGTTTGGGGTGACGACGCTCGATTTCAAGAAACCTACTGGAGCCGAGTCCCCCACATGTACCTTACCGGGGACAATGCCCGATGCGACGACGATGGATATTACTGGATCATGGGACGCATCGACGATGTCATCAACGTCTCAGGACACAGGCTTAGCACCATCGAAATCGAGAGCGCTTTGGTAAGCCATCCGTCGGTGGCCGAAGCTGCCGCGGTAGGTCGGCCCGATGAGATCAAGGGTCAAGGGATCGCCGTGTTCGTGACACTCAAGAATCATGCTCCCGACGAGTCGATCCGCGACGAACTGAAAAAACATGTGCGCAAGGAGATCGGTGCACTGGCTGTCCCCGACGAAATTCGATTCACCACCATGTTGCCAAAGACACGTAGCGGAAAGATCATGCGACGCTTGCTCCGCGATATCGCCTCTGGAAAAGAAAGTGTTCAAGACACTTCGACACTGGAGGACTTTAGCGTACTTGCCAAACTTCGCGGCGATGAAGACTCTTGATGTTTTTAGCAAGGAGACAAAGAGGTAGAAGGTGCAAAACGTCCAACAGCAATTGAGCCGAGACGAGATCGAACGTCTGAGTGTTGAACTTAAGCCCGCCGAAACGATTTTGATGATCGTTCATTCAGCTATGTTGGTGGGAGCTACAGTATTGCTGTGCCTGTTCTACTGGCAAAGTAGAAACTTGGCCGGAAACAACGCACCGTTTCCTCTTGTGTTTATCATTCTGGCGATCTTGCCAGTGGTCCCATCGTTCTTGATCCCAGCGATCATGCGCAACATGGACTCCAAAGCCGATGAAAAAGACACCGGTAAATTGGCAGGCTATTACCAAGTATCACACATTATCGGTTGTGCGATCTTGGAATCAGGGGTCATGATGTCAATCATCGCACTGCGAGTCGCAGATGCTCTTCCGCGATGGTACGTTCTGGTACCTGCGATCTTAATCCTTGTGTTTCTGTTGCGATTCCCGATCCCAGGCAAGCTAACCGATTGGGTGATCACCAAGCTTGAGTCTCGACGCACTTAGCGCAAGTTTTTCAAGATCACCAAGGCTCTGTCGGATGGTTCGCAAGCGAATTCGTTTAAGAGTGGCAATTGTTCGGCGATACTGCAAGCCAAGTCGCAGGCGGGTTCTTCACGCCAATCCCGTAAGAACTTGAGCATCTTCGAGATATCGAATTCCACACCGAGCATACCAGAGGTGAACGCCACTAGCATGTCGTTGGGTTCCAAAATGAATCGTCCCAATGCGATTTGCTGGTCGGGATCGCTGCCAAGGCAAGGGTAGGAGCTTCCGATATGGCGAATGCCGCGATCTCCAAGGATAAGGCAATGCATATCGCCTCCTGAATAAGCGATACCGGTTCCTGTTTCAGGATGGATTTCGACCGCGGTCGCATGCAAATGCCAAGCTTCATTGCCTCTGCTCCAATGCTGGTCATTGATCGCTTGAAGAGCGTTCCGAAGAGCGCCGCAAAGCGATTGTTGATCCCTCGGTGTTCCAGGAAGAAAGCCCCTTTCAAAGAGGTCCAGAGTCGTCAGTGCCGAGGTTGCGATCATGCTCCCGGTGGCATGGTTGGCATTTGCCGATCCGACGACCAAGGACAGTTTGTTCTGTTGCGTGAGGCTCCAGCGATGGAAAGCTCCTCCGATCAAGCCTTGTTGGTGAGACCAGCCGCCTAAGTCATAGTCCTCGTGGAGGATTTGATAATCCGCAAGCATACTTGCTTGGAATTCACTAGCACGATCCAGTTGCTTGGCAAGATGCCTAGCGGTCGTGACTTCGCTCCCAAGGATCGACTGCTCGATTTCACCCATCAGACGGCCTGCGGCCAGGTTTGCAACTTCGATCTGAGCGGCGGTATAGGATCGAGGTTCGTTCGACCAAAACCACACGGTTCCGTGAGGCATCGTTGTAGTGCCGATGGGAACAACAAGGGCTGAGCGATAGGGTTCAGGGGACTGCCATTGAGGAGCGGCTTTGGTATCGCTGAGCAAGACAGCGTTGCCAGTGAGCGCCTCGATGTCCGCAAGGCTGCTTCGTAAGTCCCTAGGAGGGAGAGTGAATCTGGATCTGGGAAGTCCATAGGTTGATCTTAGCTTGAGCTCTGTTGTGTTTTCGTCGAGCAAGTAAAGGGCCGAGCAAACCGCACCAAGCGAAATAGCTGTGCTCTCGAGAACCGACTCAAGTCGGGCTGCAAGTTCCCGAGAGGGTGCCGCATGGTTGGAGAAAGCGACCAAACCGCTGAGCTGGGCTTCGCGATCTCGAAGTGCCGATTCGGTGCGATCGATCCGTTGGATAAGCCGATCGATTCCACAGAGCAGCTCCGCCGCTTGATCCATGGAAACCCAAGCCGATGGTCCAGAAACATCCCCTGTATCCACAGTATACTCAGTGCTGAGTACATCGGTCGCACCATGGTCGCTGACCCAATTGTCGACGATACGACTCGGACTGGGCGGATTGAATTCCACCCCCCATCGCGTTGCGCTAGTGAACGCATGGAGGCACTGGGCAATTTCGCTCTGGACATTATCCCTGCGTGAGGGTCCGTCCAAATCGTTCGATTCCAGCAAGTGGGATTCGGTGGGTTGAAAGAGGGGGCGGAAAGAGGGGATTCGGCGTTTCACGGCTGGACTTCACTGGTTGCACTATCGAAGAGACTTAACTCAGTTGCGAATCGACGGTCGGCTAGTTAAACATTGAGGAATAGCTAAGCGGTTATGCTTAGATGGTCCTGGTTGCTATATTCGTTCCAAGTGGATCCAAGCCGAACAATCCTCAAAGAAGAATTACGCCCTAAAGTAGCTAGCAACGCCAAAGTAGATAGACATCATTTGCACGGAAGTAATTCGTAAAGCATAATTCGACGCAGGTCGAAGGCCGATACCTTGGCTTGTTCCGTATTGGGTTTGTTCCCAGTGGGAAGATTGTAATTTTGCCCCAAGCCTGTTGCAGTGGATGCAACCCAGAGTGAAAAGGAGCCTCCAATGCTTGTGCTCTCGCGTCATCGAGACGAAAGCATCATGATCGGAGACGACGTTGTGGTCACGATCGTGGACATTCGTGGGGATAAAGTGCGGCTTGGTATCGAAGCCCCCAACGACGTTCCTGTCCATCGACAAGAAGTTTACGAAGCCATCCAGCGAGAGAATCGAAAGGCGAATCAAGTTCAGCCTTCGGATCTCCGCAGTCTCAAGGACAAAGGCTCGTAATCGTCGTTCCCTGTCGACCCGGATGGTCGACTTAGATACTCAGCACCCTTGGGGTCCGTCCGAGTCTTTCTCGGCTGACCCCAAGGGTGTTTTTGTTGACCCATCCAAAGAAACTTGGACCGCAAAAGGTGTATAATCCAGACAACCGAATCGGCGGTCTTGTCGGCGTCTCATTGGTCTTGGATGGAATCCGAAGCAATTGTCTAGTACAAACGATCCGAATCCTTCGAAAGTCCCAGCCCCGCCCGGTTGGCAAGCCGGTCCAGTCGTTCCACCTCCGCCACCGGTTGTTCCACCGCCGCCACCACCTTTGGTCCATCAGCCAGGTGCTCTGAGCAGTGGAGCCATCACAAAAAACGCGCCCCACTCTCCCATCAACGAGTTTCGCGTCGACAGGCCTTCTGAGACTTTTTTCAATCCAACGGGTGATCCTGCCGCCCAAGAGGCGCAAGTCGAACCGGAGGATCAGGAGCCCGAGGGCTGGGATGCTTGGATTTCCAGGTCTGTACGTGAAGCTCCAAGTTGGCTGGTCAGCACCATGGTCCATATCGCGATCATCCTGATGCTGGCACTGATCCCACTGCACCGCGAAGTCTCAAAATCGCTAATACTGTTTTTGGGAAATAGCGAAGCGGGTTCCGAGGGGGATGCACTGAGTTCCTTCAACATTGCCGATTCGGACATGATGCAGGGGGAGAACGAAGGGGATGCCGTCGAAGATCTCGCGATCACCGCGTCGGATCTATCCAACATCACTCCGGAGTTGACCGAAATTGGAATCGAGTTGGCCGCCCCCGATTTTTCGATCAAAAAAGGACTCACTGGGCGCTCCGGTACCATGAAAGGTGCCTTGTTGAAGGCGTATGGTGGAACGCAGGAAACCGAACAAGCTGTCGCGACGGGTCTCGAATGGCTTGCGCGCAACCAGCTCTCGGATGGTTCCTGGAGTTTGGTCACCCCCTTTAGCGAGGGAGGGACCATGGAGAATCGTCCCGCTGCAACCGCGATGGCCCTAATGGCTTTCATGGGTGCTGGTAACACGCATCAAACCGGCCCCTATCAACCGAATGTCCTGCGAGGACTGAACCATTTGCTTCGGCTTCAAGACGACGATGGCTTTCTTGCAGCCAAGGCAGGCGGGATTCAGAGAACTTATGCACACGCCCAAGGGACCATTGCGTTGTGCGAACTTTTTGGAATGACCTCTGACCCCAAATTAAAAGAGCCAGCCCAGCGCGCCGTCGGTTGGGCGCTCAGAGCCCAGCATGAAGGTGGCGGATGGAGGTACTCTCCCGGTGAGTTGGGGGATACCAGTGTCACCGGTTGGTATGTTATGGCGCTGATATCTGCCAGGATGGCGGGGCTGGATGTCCCAAGCGATCAACTCGATCGAATCCATCAGTTCCTCGACACCGTCCAGCGCAAGCAAGGAGTTCGCGGTCCAAGCGAAGATGGCGATCAATATGCCTATCAAGCCCCTTCGCAACCCAAACTCTCCATGACTGCCGAGGGGATGCTATGCAGGATGTACCTTGGATGGAAAACCGATGACTATCGAATTCTTCAAGGTGCTAGTCGGCTTCTACAACAACCCATCGTAACCAGAATACAAGGTCGAGACTATTACTACTGGTACTATGCTACCAATGCCTTGCATCATGCGGGCGGTACTCATTGGCGTCAGTGGAATGACGTCATGAAAGAGACGTTGCCCGAGTTGCAAATCAAATCTGGCAAGGAGAGAGGTAGTTGGCCAGCCGAAGGGGACCCACACGGTGGACCTGGAGGCAGACTTTATGCAACGGTCTTGTCGATCCTGTGCCTTGAAGCCTACTATCGCCACATGCCACTATCTGAGATGGCGGCAAAGTAGCTTCAGTCCAGACCATTTCCGATGGTTCGAGGCTCAACCAAGACTTGCATCGGAGGTGGTACGCAGCAGTGTCGACTGCAATCGTTCGACCTTGCCATCCTTGAGTCTTACGACAGAATCGCACTGCTGGGCAATCGACTCATCGTGAGTCACCATGACGATGGTCAGTCCGTGTTCTCGATTCAATTGGCGCAGAATCTGAAGAATCGACTGTCCGGACTCGTGATCCAAATTGCCTGTCGGTTCATCGGCAAGGAGCAACGATGGGTTGGATATCAGAGCGCGAGCTATGGCTGTTCTTTGCATTTCCCCGCCGGAGAGTTCCCTCGGACGATGCTTCATGCGATGGCTTAGTCCAACCAGATCAATCAGATGCTTAGCTCGATCGAGTATCGCACGGCGGTTCTTTACGTAGGACAACAGTCCGTGTCCGATCATGGCGGGGGCCAGGACGTTTTCCAGTAGAGTCAACTCTGGCAGAAGGTGGTAGAACTGGAAGATCATACCGAGTTGATGATTCCGAAAAGCATCGCGATCCCGAGAGCTTAAGCAGTCAATACGCTGGCCGTCGAAAGCGATTTCGCCCGAATCCGGGCGATCCAGCGTGCCGAGCAAGTGCAATAAGGTGCTCTTTCCAGAGCCGCTTTGTCCGATGATCGCAGTGACGCGGCCCCGTGCAGCGACAAAGTCGACTCCTTTGAGAACTGGCACGGCGGTTTTGTGTTTGCGATAGGATTTGAAGAGCCCTGTCGCTGTGATCATCGGGTCGGCAACACCCCAATGCAAATTGCGTTTGCAATGCCCTGCATCGACCTCTTCAGGATGCACGACGCGATAAGGGCTAGCGGTCTTGGATTCCATATCCAACATATGAGGAGCCGGAATTGGACAGTGGTGGGTTGATTCGGTACTATTCATAGCGTAAAGCCTCGACCGGGTGCATGCGAGCGGCGCGAATGCTCGGAAGCACACTCGCTAAAACGGCAATGAGAATGGCTCCGAGCGTCACCCAAACGAGCATCGACGGATGAACGATCGTCGGAATGGTGTCAAAGTAATAGACCGTTGGATCAAAGACTTCCCGACCCGTGATCCATTCGATGATTCGCGCAATATCATTGATCTTCCAAACGAAAATCAGTCCACATAGCAATCCAACGCCCGCTCCGACGGTCCCAAGCAAGACGCCGTAACCAAGGAAAATCGTGGCAATCCCGGTTCCCGTGGCACCCAGGGACTTCAGGACTCCGATATCGCGAGTCTTCTCGACGACGATCATGAAAAAGGTCGCTAGAATCCCAAAACCCGCCACCGCAATGATCATAAACAGCAAAATGTTCAGGATGGTCGTTTCGAGCTGAACGGCCGCAAGCAACGGGCCTTGGGTGTCCTTCCACGTTCTGACTTCGACAAAGTCATGCGTTGGAGGAAACTCATCCCGCAAAGCATCGCGAGCTGCATTCAAGTCAAATCCAGCCTTGAGCTTGATCTGGATCGAAGTCACCGCACCGATGCCTGACTGAGGGTCGATCATCCCGCGTGAATGCTGAAGCTTCTCCAAAGGTACGAACGCGAAAGTCGAGTCGTACTCGCTC